>JAKPGH010000065.1 GCA_029550985.1 Bacillota bacterium | reverse complement strand
TTGGCTGTTGTTTTACGCTGTTGCGGCAAGTCTTTACTTATTGGTTGGCTCTCCGCCGGAAGCACGCAGCACCGCCTTCCAACTGCTGATGTTGGTGGTGCCCGCCCCCGTCTTGACAGGATGCAGTCTTGCGGCCTATTTGTATCTCCGCCATCAAAAGCATCATCCTTCCAAAACGTTGGAAGAAACTCCCCCTTGGAAACAAAGGCTGCGTTGATATGCAATTGTGCCAATGGTGCTCCGCTGCATAACCGCAAGAAATCCATGAAACGCTCTGTAGTTCACCCGAAAAATCTGCCGCTGGTTGTTGATTGCAAAAACAAAAGGGTCCGCCTTTCGACGGACCCTTTTGCTGTTGTATTTATGATTTTTCTTCCAAAGAGCGAACCAGTTCCTCGTTCGGTTCGGCCAGGATGGTCCAGTAGGTGTCGTAGACCACCATGCCCGGCTTGGCGCCGTTGGGCTTGCGGACATTGCGAACCCGGGTGTAATCCACCGGAACCTTGGAGGAACCTCGGCCTTTGGAGTTGTAGGCGGCAATGGCGGCTGCCTCCTCCAGAGTGACGTCGGGAATTTCCTCCCCCACTCCCCGGATGATGACGTGAGAGCCGGGAATCTTCTGGGTATGAAGCCAAATGTCCTGCTTATCCGCCTCTTTGATGGTCAGGTAATCGTTTTGCAGGTTGTTTCGGCCGCACAAAATCAAATACCCTTCCGAGGAACGGTAACGCAGATAGGGAATTTTTTGCGCTTTGGGCGGCTTCTTGCCGGACTCCGTACGGGGTAAACGGCGCAAATAGCCGCTGTCCCGCAGCTCCTGTCGGATGGCCTCCAGCTCGGTTTCCCCGTCGGCGCGGGTCAGGGCGTCAAACACCGAGTCCACGTAGCGCAGCTCTTCCTCTCCTTGGGCGATGAGCTGTTTCAAATGCTTTTCCGCCGTGTCCGCCTTGCGGTAAAGGGCATAGTACCGCTGGGCGTTTTGGGATGGGGTCAACCGCGGGTCCAAGTCAATTTCAATTTCTTCCCCCGCAGGGTCGTAGAAGTTGACCACCCGGACTTTCGTATCTCCCTGCCGAATGTGATAGAGATTGGCGCTGATCAAATCCCCTTTTTGCCGAAGCTGCTCCCGGTCGGCACACTCAGCCAGCTCCTCCCGCTGATAGGCAAGCTTCCGGGCAATCCGCTCGGAGGTGGCGGCCAGCAGATTCAGTAAATCTCCCGAACGCTGACGCACCCGCTCCAGCCTTTCCCGGTCGGCATAAAAGTTCTCCAGCAAAATGCTGCAGTTGGGATACTCTTTGGTGACCATGGTGGCCCCGTACTGGCGAACGGGCAGGCAGCAAAACTCCTTAGGGCGTCCGGAAGGCTCCAGCACCATGGTGGGAGTCGGCGTTCCCCTTTGCAAAGCCTCCGCCACGCCGGACAGGAAAAAGCTTAGCCGCTCCTTGTGCTCCTGGGTCAGCCAGGTGGCCAGGACTTCCTCGCCACGGGTTGCGTAAAAGGCCGCCTCCCGGCAAACCAGTTGGGAAAAGCCCTCCACATGCTCCATCAGCGCTTTGGAAAGCTCCACCTCCCGCCCGCTGCCGATTCGTTCCAGAACGGCAGAGGGCGGCGCTTCCAACAGGCTGATTTTGTTTTGAGACGGAGGCAGGACATAGGTCATGCCGGGCAGCACCTGCCGCACCCGGGAGGTGGTGACGTCCACCCGGCGGATGGCGTCGATAATTTTGCCGTCCCCCTCGGTGAGAATCAGGTTGCTGTGCCGCCCCATGATTTCCAAAAATATGAACAGCTGAACCAAATCGCCCAACTCGTTTCGGGCTTCAAATTCCAGGCGCAAAATCCGGTCCAGCCCCACCTGTTGGATGCTGAGCACTCTGGCACCTGTTAGGTGCTTGCGCAACAACATACAGAACATGGGGGGAGTTTTGGGATTTTCTGGCGCGTCTTCAATCAGATGGACGCGAGGAGCCGCCGCCCCGCCGGAAAGCAGCAGCTTTCCCGCCGTTTCCCGGCCCCGCAGGTGGAGAATAATATCCTCCCGGGCAGGCTGGACAACTTTATCCACTCGGGCCCCCACAAATTCCTGCAGCTCCCGAGTCAAAAAGTGCAAATAAATGCCGTCTAATGCCATACTTTAATTTCCTTTTATTTATCGGTTCCCTTTACCCCGCGAGATATTTCGCAGGGTCGGCGCAGGAGGCGGCCATTTGAATGTCGGCGTCGGGCAGGGCTTTCTGCAGTTGTTTAAGCAGAACCGGCAGCACCACCGATTCGGTGGCGTAATGGCCTGCGTCGACGAGGGTTATCCCTAAGCGGGCGGCCTCCAGCAGTTGACCGTGCTTGACATCCGCCGTCACCAAAGCCTGCGCCCCTACCGCCGCTGCCCGGGCGAGGTAACTTCCTCCCGAGCCGCCGCAAACCGCCACTTTTTGAATGGCCTTCGTTCCGGGCACGTATTTTACTCCGCCAACCATCAGTCGCTCCTTGACGTAGGCGGCAAAGGCGTCGGGGGACATGCTTTGTTCCAGATAGCCTACCCGCGCCATCCCCTCGCTGGTGGAAAAAGCTTGGGTATCCAGAATATCATAGGCCGGCTCCTCGTAAGGGTGAGCTTTGCGCATGGCTAAGATGACCGCATCCACACATTCGGGACGAACCAGCATCTCCAGGCGCAGTTCCTCGGCTTTTTCCAAGGCGCCCACTTCTCCCAGGAATGGGTTGGCTCCCTCCAGGGGAATAAACCGCCCCTCTCCCGGAGCCAAAAAGGCTGCGCCGGCGTAGTTGCCCTGTCTGCCAGCCCCCGCCTGGGTCATGGCCTCGTAAACGGTTTCCGCGTGGGTGGTGGGAACATAGACAATGACTTTTTTCCAAAAGACGCTCCGGGTTTTCTCCAGCAGGGAAACCTCTTTTAATCCCAGCCGGGCGGCCAGCGCGTCGTTGACCCCGCCTTTGGCGGTATCCAGGTTGGTGTGGGCGGAAAGGACTGCCACTCCCTTTTGAATCGCCTGATACACCGGGCTTTCGGCGGGGATTTTTCCCAGCTTTTCGAAGATAATGGGGTGATGGGTGACAACCAGGTCGGCTCCTTTTTCCCGGGCCTCTTGAATCACCGCAGGAGTGGCATCCAAAGCCACCAAAGCTCGCCTCACCGGCTGATGCCCCGAACCGACGAGCAGTCCGGGATTGTCCCAACTTTCGGCCAAAGAAAAGGAGGCGATTGCTTCCACAGCATTCACATAATCCTGTACCAAATAGGTTTTCATGGTTTTTCTCCTTTTATGATACCCTCGATTTCCGTTGCCAAAGCAAGATATTCCTTACCCAATTCGTTTTCTTTTTGAGAGGCGGAAAGCCCTTCCCCCGCCCGGCGCAACCGGGCGGCCACCCTGCCCAGCAGGGCTTTGCTGGCCGGACAGTTGCTTTGGGGGAGCTTGCCTGTCCAGAAATACAGAGGCTCCGGCTCCCAAACCTTTCCGGTGTAGATGACTTCCATGATGGTGTAAAGGAACTTTCCCGACTCTACGCCGTCCTCCGCCACAATTTCGAAGCCGTTTTGACACAGCCATTTTCGCAGCCGCTCCGCCTTGGTCATGGGCTGCAGCAAAAAGCGCAGCCTTTTAGTGCGGGCTTGGGGACACGCCTCTAAAATGCTTGCAATCAGCTCCCCGCCCATGCCGGCTATGACGATGTGGGTGATGGAGTCCAAGGGTAGCCCCTGAAGGCCGTCGGTCAGGCGTGTCTCCACCTTTGTTTCCAGGCCCCGGCTTTGAATCTCCCTGCGGGCATTTTCCAACGGCTTTTCGCCAATGTCACAGGCGTAAGCGTAGGAGGAGATACCTATTTCCGCCAAATAGCAAACAAGGTAGCCGTGGTCGGTGCCGATATCGGCAACCACCGCTCCCTTGGGAATTTTATTGGCCAGCATCTGCAACCGGGGATCGGATAGGGCGGCACCTTTCACAGCGTTGCCACCTCTTTCGCTTTCAGACGCTCCTTGCGGTTAAAAATTCTTTGGGCCCACCACATCAGCGCGACGGTGATGAATTGAAGCCCGGTCAACGTTAACATGGCGTACAAGTAGCCGTCCATGGTTTTGGGAAAGAAATACACAATAAATAGTCCTGTAATCCGCCCGATATCCAGCGTGATTTCCCGCAGACCGGTCAGCTCGGTAATTACCTGCCGCACCATTTGGTTTTGACCGATGGCCTCAAAGTAAATATGCGCCCCGATATTGTTGAAGAAATAGGCCAAAAAGGTATTGACCACTCCAAAGAGCAAAACCGTAATAACGTTGAGCTTCAGAATCAGGGCTGCGCAAAATAGGAAAATGGTGCCGATGGACAGAAAAGCCAGCTTGACCCGGCGGTCAGGGGTGACAATTCGGCCAAAGGCCCAAGCTCCTAAAATGGAGAACACTCCCGTGAGGAAGGAGTTAAATCCCACCAGAGCTTCGTCGGTGATGAGGGTGAACAGCACCATGTTGAGAAAAAAGCTGAAGGCGCCGTCCCGAATGCCGCGGAAGCATTCCATCAGCATCATCACCCGCAGGGAAAGCTTGCGCACCGATATTTTCACGGCAAAGATATAATCCCTCGGGCGGTGCTTGCGCTCCACAGGGGTCAGTTGATTCATAAAGTAGTACTGCGCCAGAATGATGGCAATGACAAAGCCAAATACCATTCGGTAGCCGGACATTTCCGGCATCTGCTGCAGCAGGAATCCAACAATCAGGGGCAAAAGAAGGTTCATCACCCCCGAAATAATCCCCGTAAGGCCTATGCCCACCGCCCGATTGCGGGGCGTGGTGTACAGGGTCATCAGCACATTGTGCCCCGACCAGTAGATTCCCATGGAAAGCCCCGCTAGGGCCCCCAAATAATACATGATGGTGCCCAGGTGTTCCATCCAGCCAAATAAAATGACGAACAATATCAGATAACACGTTGCGCCAATCTTAATGGCGCGGGTAGGGGTAATGGTTCCAGAAAAAATTGAACATAAGTTCATGCCAATCGCACTAAACAGGTAGGACAAAACGCGATACAGCACGACGCTATTCATGTTTCCATCGGTTACACGAAAAATCAGGGTGTTGACAAAAACCGTCTCCACCGTGTAGTAAACCATCAGGAAGAGATAGTTTAAGGCCAATGTAGCGAATTGCTTGCTTAACAGGTCCAATCCCAGAATATCAATGGCTTTGCGCTGAATTCCCTTTAGTAAACCGTTCAGGGTAAAGTGCGGTTTTTCTAACATAGAGTATCCTCATTCTACATAAGAGGGGAACATTTGTCCCCCTCCGCTTTACGTTTTCTTTAATTCTGCATTGAGCTGGTCAATGACCGTCTCAGGATCCACTCCATGAACCTCACAGGCTTCCCCCACCGTTTCTGCGCGGGAGGCGGGACACTGCACGCAAAACATCCCGAACGATTCAAACACCTTGGTACAGCTTTCATCATAATCCAGTATGTCGCCGATGATGGTATCCCTTTGCACCTGCATTTTGGCATCCCCTTTCCCAATACTTTTCTCATCACAATACCGCTATCATAACCTCATAAGCGAGCAGTTATGGGTGGGGCCATGATAGTTGGCCTAGGGTAAGAAGTGTAACCTTTACATGTGAATATCATAATACGGAATCTTTGGGAATGCAAGGCTTTTTCTCCTTTCAAAATTGGATAATAACTTCCCGATTTCTTACCCTTCCTTTTGAGATACGGCGTGCATCTGCTCCGGCCTCGGACGAAAGCGCCGCACAATCCACACAATGTCTTTTCGGGTGATGCTTCCCACCGAAATCAGCACCAGGCCGTACACCACGCCAATGACCAAAAATCCCAGAGCAAGGCTTTGCCACATGGGCATCGCCCGAAGGATGGAGTAGTTGCAAATTGCCTTCCAGGTTTGACTGGCCGCCATGGAGGCCAGTACCGGCTTGAAAATCCAGTCGTTGACCCGTAAGGAGATGCGGGTAATTTGCATCAGTCTCGCCAGATTGAGGAGGGAGGTAAAGAGGTTGCTGGCCACCACCATCCAGACAAACCCCCATACACCCCAACGGGGGATAAGCAGCCAAACCATCAGCACTCGCAGAAAACAGTCGCTCACCGAGTAAACGGCGCTGTGGATCTGCTCTCCCATCCCCTGCAGAATGCTGACCACCACCGTCTCGATACACATAAAGGGGCACAAAAAGGCCATAGAGCGGAGCATCTCCCCCACCCTGGGGTCCTTGTAAACCACCAGGCCAATTTCATAGGAAAAGCTCATCAGCAGGCAGACAATGAGAACCCCCAAAATGGAGGTGACCTGCAAAATTTTGCC
>JAKPGH010000064.1 GCA_029550985.1 Bacillota bacterium | reverse complement strand
GCCACAAAGGCGGCTCCGTAAGCTTTTCCGGTAATCACCGCCACTTTGGGAGTGGTGGCTTCGGCGTAAACGTGGGACAGTTTGGCCATCTCCCGCACCGAGCCGCAAAGCTCCGCCTTGGAGGAGGGCTCGAAGCCGGTGGCGTTCACAAAGGTCACAACGGGAATCTGGAAGGCATCGCAGACATTGACCAGTTTGGCAATCTTGTTGCAGCCGTCGGCGCAAATCTTGCCGGACGTCGCCACAATGCCCACCGGGTAACCGCCCATGGATGCCATGGCAGTGTAGGCGCAGCCGTCGGCGAAGCCTTTCAACAACTCCACCACGCTGCCGGAATCGAAGAACGCATTGGCCAATTCCTGACCGGAGGCTCCGGCTGCAGGCACATTCTCGGCAGGGGCTGCAAATTCCAGAACCGGAGGAGATGCCAAATTGTTGAGAGGAAGCCGCACCAGCAACTGTTTGACGGCGTCAATGGCCTCGGCGTCGGTGTCCGCCACCACATGGGCGACGCCCGCTTTGGCGGCTGCTTCGGCGGAGCCCGCGCCCTCCACCTTATCCTGGGAAAGGGCGGGAGGCGTCATAAAGAACTGGGCTTCCTTGGTCATCACCATAAAATCGGCGCAGCAGGCAAGCAGAGCAGAAGAGCCTGCGCAAACGCCCGTCACCAACGAAATTTGGGGCACAACGCCGGAAAGGTTGTTGATGCGCAGCAACAACTCGCTGTAAGCTGCCAGCACGTCGGCTCCTTCGGCCACCCGCGCTCCTGCGCTATCGTAAATTCCCACTACGGGAATACCTGTTTTCAGCGCCAGGTCATAAAGTTTTGCGATTTTGGTAGCCTGCGCTCTGCCAAAGCCGCTTCCGTCCTGTGCAAAGGCACAGGCGGGGCTGCCCATTACAGAGCCGTAGCCGCAGATTACGCCGGCCGGCTCGTCCCCCGTCATGACAAAGCCGTCCAGTTCCACAAAGGAATCTGCATCGAACAGCATAGCCAGCCGTTCCCGGGCGGGTGAGGGTTTCCCCAACAGGTCCCGCGCCTGCCGAAAGGTTTGTGCACTCATCTAGGTTCCTCCATCCTTATATATTTTGCTTCGTTATAAACTTGTCAAAACGTGTCCACGTTAAAGTATACACGAAAAGCGGCCAATACTCAACTGATAATCTCTTTTTTCACGATAAAACCGCACCGTCTTGGAAAACGTCGAAAAAGTCACGAAAAACAGCATTTACTAGTAAGATTATAGTATTACTCTGCGGAAAGTCCTAGTTCAAAATTTAAAAAATGTTGCCATAACGCAAATCTTAACACCAATTTAATGTAATATTTTTCAAATTCCTCCTTGGGGCCTTAGAGCATGAATACTGTTACTAGCACTGCCCCAGTTTTGGATTTTTATCCCAAACCGCCTTGAAAAAGCAAAGCTGCACCGCTTCTTTGGAAACGGCACAGCTTGTATCGGCAAACAGTGTTTTGGGTAGGAACGGAAACTACGCCGCCGCCCCTTCCGCCAGCGCCAGGGCCCTGCGGTTGCGCTGGCCGATGATGGCTTCCCGCACGGCGCAGTACTTATCCACAAAGGTTACGATGTACCCTTCCTTGTAGCGGGGCGGCACCAGAGTAATCAGCCACATGTGGCGGCGAATGATATTTTCCTCCACCTTGTTGAGGGTGCAAACCTTTCGGGCGTTTTCCAGAGCGGTGATGGGGTGCCTGCGCAGATGGTGGTGAGCTTCTTCCTTGTCTATCTTCCGGTCGTAAAGGAAAAGGTCGTGGAGAAGCCCCCCTCTGGCTGCGCTTTTGCTGTCCCACCGCAGCAGTTTGGCGATAAAAAAGCTAAAGTATGCGACGTCGATGCAATGGTTGAGCCGGGTGTAACAGTTGTGCTGTATGTAATTGCCCATTTCCTGCACCTGAGGATGTTCCAGCAGCGGACGAATATGTTGGTAAAACTCGGCGACCGCGTCGGCACGATATTTCCGAAACCTGTGCAAAAGGGAAAAAGCCATGAATCCAATCATCCTTTAAGTGAAAATGTAGCGGCTGCGGTATTTGGTTAGGTCACGCTAACTATTATAGCAGGATGGCGCAAAATGTCCACCCTGAAAAATCTCCCTGAAGTAGAAAATATAAAAGAAAAAGCCGCCGGTTCGGCGGCTTTGGGTGGCACCCCCAATAGGAATCGAACCTATAACTAGCCCTTAGGAGGGGCTTGTTATATCCATTTAACTATGGGGGCACAAAACAAAACAAGCCCGCCGCAGGGACGGGTTTGTCTTACGGCTATGGAAGGACTTATCCCAAATACACGTTGAGCCCGTACACCACAATGGTGACGACGAAAAAGACAATGGCGCAAAAACGAGTTGCTTTGTAAAGCATGGCATCCCGCGTGAGGCCACCGTTTTTCCCAAAGAAGGAATCCGTATCTCCGCCGGTCAGCGCAGCAATGCTGCCGCCCTTGGTCCCCTCCTGAAGGAGCACCAACAGCGAAATCGCTACACTCATCAGTATCATGATGATGCCGCCAATCACTTCAAACACATTCATGTCTTTTACAATCCTTTCCTGCGGTTGCCCGGCATAATAAAGAGCAATCTTCAGCCATAAAATTTTATCATATTGTCAAAGCTTTTGCAAGGATAAAATAAAATTCCGGTTTGGTTTTCGCAAGCACCCACAAAAGCCGATAGAATACAAAAAACCACCTAGTTGAAAACTACGTGGTTTCTGTGGTGACCCGTACGGGACTCGAACCCGTGTTACCGCCGTGAAAGGGCGGTGTCTTAACCGCTTGACCAACGGGCCAAAAAATTGGTAGCGGCAACTGGATTTGAACCAGTGACACTCCGGGTATGAACCGAATGCTCTAGCCAACTGAGCTATGCCGCCACAACGCTTAGTCATTATAGCGTATCTCTGATAATTTGTCAACAGCCTTGTCGGGAAAATATTTTTAAAATTGGATTTGAAAATATTTGGTAAGTTATTGGAAAAAGGCCGCCGAACCGCTCTCGCAAGCCCGGCAGCCATATGGCTTATTCCTGTGGAATGTTTTTCATGGTAAGAGAGATTCTCTTTTTGGCCACGTCCACCGCCAAAACCTTCACCTTGACAATCTGCCCCACCTTGACGGCGTCCAGGGGATGCTTGATAAAGCGGTCGGACAGTTGGGAGACATGCACCAGCCCGTCCTGGTGGACTCCAATGTCCACAAAGGCGCCGAAGTCCACAATGTTCCGCACCGTGCCCGAAAGAATCAAATCCGGCTTTAAATCCTCCAGGGAAAGGACGTCGGTGCGCAGCAGGGGCGGCGGCAGCTCGTCCCGAGGGTCTCTGCCCGGCTTGAGCAACTCGTCGATGATGTCCCGCAAGGTGGGCTCCCCTACCCCCACCTTTTGGGCCAGCGCAGGGAGTCCTATTTCGAGGGCGCGGCTCCTCAGTTGGGAAAGCTTCGGCGTGCCCACGTCGGCCAGGGAAAAGCCGCACTCCGCCAGCAGGGCTTTGGCCGCCTGATAGCTTTCGGGGTGGACGGCGGTGGAATCCAGAATGTTCTTACCGCCCTTGACCCGCAAAAATCCGGCGCACTGCTCAAAAGCCTTGGCGCCCAGCTTGGGCACCTTTTTGAGCTGGCTGCGGTCGGTAAAGGGGCCGTTTTCCTCCCGGTAGGCCACAATGTTTTTGGCCACCGTCTTGTTGATGCCGGCCACATACCCCAGCAGGGAGTAGGAGGCGGTGTTCAAATCCACCCCCACGTTGTTGACGCAGCTTTCCACCACGCCGCCCAGGGAGGCGTCCAGTTTGGCGGGAGGCATGTCGTGCTGGTATTGCCCCACGCCGATGGCCTTGGGGTCGATTTTCACCAGTTCCGCCAGAGGGTCCTGAATCCGGCGGGCGATGGAAACGGCGCTGCGCAGGCTGACATCGAACTCGGGAAACTCCTCCGCCGCCAGCTTGGAGGCGGAATATACCGAGGCTCCCGCCTCGCTGACCACCATGTAGCTCACCTTTTGAGGCAGCTCGCCGATCAATTCCGCCACAAAGAGCTCGCTTTCCTTGGAAGCGGTGCCGTTGCCAATGGAAATGACGTTGACCCCGTGCTTTGCAATCAGCTCTTTGAGGATGCGCTTGGACTCCTCGATTTTGTTTTGGGGCGGGGTGGGGTAAATCACCGTGGTATCCAAAACCTTGCCGGTGGCGTCCACCACCGCAATTTTGCAGCCGGTGCGGTAGGCGGGGTCCAGCCCCAGCACCACCCGGTCCTTGAGGGGCGGCTGCATCAATAGCTGGGTGAGGTTTTCCTTAAATACCTCAATGGCGCTGTCCTGGGCCTTTTCGGTCAGGGCCCCCCGCAGCTCGTTTTCCAGGGAGGGGAAAATAAGGCGGGAGTAGCTGTCGTCAATGGCTTTGACAATCCACTCTTTGGCGGGGCTTTCCCCCAAAAGGACAGAGTCGTAAATCAGCCGCAAGGCTTCCTGCGCATCCGCCACCAGACTGACCTTCAAAAAGCCTTCCTTTTCCCCCCGGTTGATGGCCAGCACCCGGTGGCCGGGAATCTTCTGGTAAGGCTCCTGAAAATCGTAGTACATGGAGTAGACGCCGTCTTCCTCCCGGGCGGCGACGGTTTTGATTTCCGCCTTTTGGCTGAAGTAAGAGCGGAGCTTACTGCGAATGCCGGCGTCGTCGGAGACCATTTCCGCGACGATGTCCATGGCCCCCTGCAGAACGGAGGCCACATCGGGCAGCTGCTTTTCCGCGTCCACATAGTCCTCCGCCAACAGGAGGGGGTCCGCCATATCTTTCTTTTGCTCCAGCAGGGTCAGAGCCAGAGGCTCCAGCCCCCGCTCCCGGGCGATGGACGCCCTGGTTCTGCGCTTGGGCTTGTAGGGGCGGTAAAGGTCCTCCACCTCCGCCAGAGTTTGGGCGTTTTCAATGGCGGCGGCAAGCTCCGGGGTAAGCTTTTCCTGCTCGGCAATGGCGGAGGTCACTTCCTCCTTGCGCTTTTGCAGGTTTTGCAGGTACCCCAGCCGCTCGGAAAGGTTCCGCAGCACCGTGTCGTCCAAACTGCCGGTGACCTCCTTGCGGTACCGGGCGATAAAGGGAATGGTGGCTCCCCCCTCAATCAACTGGACGGTGGCGTCCACCTGCCACTGCTGCAGCCCCAGTTCGATTGCCAACTGCTGATGAATCGTCATGCCATACATCCTTTGCTTTGCACAAAATCTATTCAAATTGTATCACAGGAACCTTCGGGGGAAAAGTGTTTTTTGCGTCCCACAAGTTGACATATTTCGCCCCCACCCACATATTTTGCTTTTGCGCTGTAACCATCTACCGCCTTGAATCCTTGCGGAATATTTGGTAAAATGGGATAAAAATTTTGGTAAATTTGCGGTGGAGAAAGAGGGATTTGCGAATGAGCCAGTGCGTGAAGAATTCCATTACCTCCAAGGACGTCGCCCGGCTGGCGGGAGTTTCCCAGGCGACGGTGTCGCGAGTATTCAGCCGGCGGGGCTACGTGCGGGAAGGCACCGTGCAAAAGGTGCTGGAAGCCGCCAGAGAGCTGGGATATCAGCCTCCCGCCGCCTCCAAGGAGTTGGGGCATCAGAACACCAATTTGATTGCCGTCGTCTCCCTCAACTTTAGCAACCCTTTTTATCAAACCCTTCTGGTCCGCCTTTCGGAGATGGTTTCTTCCATGGGCAAGCAGCTGCTGTTTGTAGAGTCCCCCTACGAGCAGGATTTGGACGATATTCTCTACAAGGTGCTGCAGTACAATGTGGACGCCGTCATCGTGCTGTCCGCCGCCCTGTCCCCGCGGATGAGCGACAAGTTCCTGCGGGTGAAGGTTCCACTGGTCCTCTTCAACTGCCAATACGACAGCCGCTACTTCTTCTCCGTCTGCTCCGACAATGTGGACGCAGGGTCCATGGTGGCCGACTATCTGGTGGCCAAAGGGTACGACAGCTTCGGCTTTATTTCCGGAAAGCCCTCCCGCCAGACCAGCGTGTTTCGCCACAAAGGCTTTGCGGACACCCTTGCCCGCCACGGCTTTGACAAGATTGCCTTTGCCTCCGGCGATTACAGCTACAATTCGGGAGCCAAAGCGCTGATGCAGATGTACCGCCAGGGCAAGCTGCCTCGGGCTATCTTTTGCGCCAACGATTTGATGGCTTTTGGGGCCATGGACGCCGCCCGCTACAAGCTGGGGCTTCGAATTCCCCAGGACATTGCCTTTGTGGGCTTCGACAGCCTGGAGCAGGCCCAGTGGAGCAGCTATCAGCTCACCTCCGTCGCCCAACCGGTCAACGAAATGGTGGCGTACACCCAGAATTATCTCCAGCGCAAATTTGCAGGGCAGGAAACCAGCGGCGGCTACGTCCTTCTCAAAACCAAAATGATTGAGCGCTCCTCCGCTTAAAGGCACAGAAAAAACAAACAGCCTTTGCCCCACCACGGGCAGAGGCTGTTGTTTGCTTTACAGCGCCGACAATACCTTTCCCAGCCGGCAAACCGGCAGGCCCATCACGTTGTAAAAATCGCCGGAAATTCCCTCCACCAGCAGGGCACCCTTGCCCTGAATGCCGTAGGCTCCCGCCTTATCCATGGGCTCGCCGCTTTCCACATAGGATTGAATTTCCTCCGGGGAAAGAGGGAGAAACCGCACCTGGGTCCCTTCCGAAAAGACCTGTTCCCCTTG
>JAKPGH010000252.1 GCA_029550985.1 Bacillota bacterium | reverse complement strand
AGGTCAGGTAGGCATAGGCGCGGCGGTTGGAGCGGCCCACCCGTCCCCGCAGCTGATAGAGCTGGGCCAGCCCCAGATGGTCGGCGTCCTCGATGATGAGGGTGTTGCAGTTGGGCACATCCACCCCCGTTTCGATGATGGTGGTGCAGACTAAGATGTCAATTTCCTGCTCCACCAGCTTGCGCCAGATTTCCGAAAGCCGCTCCTCCCCCATTCGGCCGTGGGCGGTCATAATTCTGGCTTCCGGCAGCATTTCCTGAAGGTGCGCCGCCTTGGAGTCGATGGAATCGATGTGGTTGTGGAGGTAAAACACCTGCCCGCCTCGGCGCAGCTCTTTCTGAATGGCGTTGAGAATGACGCCGTCGTCGTGCTCCAGCACATAGGTCTGAACCGGAACCCGGTCCTGGGGGGCCTCCTCGATGATGCTCATGTCCCGGATACCGCTCATGGCCATGTTGAGGGTGCGGGGAATGGGGGTGGCGGAAAGGGTGAGGACGTCCACATTGCCCCGCATTTCCTTAAACCGTTCCTTGTGGGCCACGCCAAAGCGCTGCTCCTCGTCGATAACGCAGAGGCCCAAGTCTTTAAAAACCACGTCCTTCTGCACCAGGCGGTGAGTGCCAATAATAATATCAATCTGCCCCTGCCGAAGGCGCTTGAGGATATCCGCCTGCTCTTTGGGGGAACGGAACCGGGAAAGCAGCTCCACCGTAACGGGAAACCCTTCCAACCGCTGGAGGAAGGTCTGGTAGTGCTGCCACGCCAAAATGGTGGTGGGAACCAGGACGGCGCACTGCTTCCCATCCAACACGCATTTGAAGATGGCCCGCAGCGCCACCTCGGTTTTTCCAAAGCCCACGTCGCCGCAGAGCAGCCGGTCCATGGGGGCGGGGGACTGCATATCCCGCTTGATTTCCTCGATGCAGCGAAGTTGGTCCTCGGTCTCCTCAAAGGGGAAGCGGGCTTCAAAATCCCGCTGCAGGTCGCAGTCTTCCGAAAAGGCGTAGCCGGGGGTGCTCATCCGCTTGGCGTAAAGGGCAATCAGCTCTTTCGCCATATCCTTGACGGCGGACTTGACCCGGGAGCGGACCTTCTGCCACTCGGCGGAGTTGAGCTTGTTGAGGCGGACTTTGGTGTTTTCGCTGCCGCCGATGTACTTGCTGACCAAATCCAGCTGGGTGACGGGCACAAAGAGCATGTCGGTGCCGGAATATCGAATTTTCAGGTAGTCCTTGACCACCCCGTGGATGTTGCGCTTGACAATGCCCTCAAAGACGCCGATGCCGTGGTTGGCGTGGACCACATAGTCCCCCACCGTCAAATCGGAGAGGACTTTGATTTTTTTGCCCTCTTTGCTGCGGCGGACCTTCTTCTGTTTGGGGGCCGCCATTTTGGAATGGGTGAGGACCACCAGCTTCAGGTCGGGATACTCCATGCCGGCGGAAAGGGTGCCCTCCAGCAAAAAGACTCTCCCGGGCACCGGCCTTGCCAAATCCTCCACCACCGAGGCGGGGATGCCGTCCCGCTGCAGGTCGGCGCAGAGAGCGGCGCAGGCCCTAGACTGGCCTGCAAACACCACCACGCTGCAGCCCCGCTCCAAGTAGCCTTCAATGTCCTCTTTCAGAAAGCGGTATTCGCCGCCCCAGACGGACAGCTGCACCGCGTTGGCGGAAATCAGCTCCCGCAGGGGCACCTCGCTCAAAGAGCGGGTAAAGGTGTCCAGGAAAATGGAGCTCTGCTCCTCCACCCGCCGGAGAATATCGTGAAAGTCGATGGAAAATACGTCACAGCCCCGAAAGAGAATGCCCTCCTCCAGCAGGTCTGCCACATCCTGCTGGTGCTGATAGGAGGCATTCTTCAGGTTTTCCTTAATGCTGACCGGCTCGCAGAGGAAAAACAGCCGGTCGGCGGTATAGTCAAAAATGGTGGCGGGGTTTTCGTACAAAATGGGCAGGTATTTGTCGGCGGAGGGCAGGCAGCCCATGTCCTGCAAGTAGGCAATATCCCGATCAATCTGCTCCTTGGCCAAATCCCCGTATTTGCCCCGCAGGCTTTTTTTCCGCTCCTCCAGGATGGCCACAAAATCTTTGGGGTCTCCGACGAGGGCCTCCCGGGCGGGGGTAATTTCCGCCTGCTCCACCGTATTGGTGCGCCGCTGGGTCACCGGGTCGAACAAGGCGATGGTGTCGATTTCGTCTCCCCAAAACTCCACCCGGTAAGGTCCCGATGCCTGCGGGGGATAAAAGTCCAGCAATCCTCCCCTTACGGAAAACTGAGCGACGCCTTCCACCTGGTCGGAGCGGACATACCCTGCCGAAACCAGAAACTCAACCAGCTCCTCCACATCCTGCTCCATTCCCGGAGTCAAAATGCGGGTGCGTCGGCGAAACACGTCGGGAGGGATGGTGTATTGCACCGCGCCTTCCACCGAGGAGATGACCACCGGCAGGTTGTTTTGGACCAGCCTGCCCAAAACCCCCAACCGGGCGTGTTCATATTCGTGGGAGACTCCTTCCACATGGCGAAAGGTAAGCTCACGGGCCGGCAGCACCAGCGCCGCCTCTTCTCCGAAAAGGGTGTTGAGGTCCTCGCAGAGCTTGGCCGCCATGGCCTCGTTGGGCACAAGAACGTGAGCCGTGCGGCCGGTGGCCCTGCACAGCGAGTAGATATAATGGGCTTTGTGAATGGCTCCCAGCCCCGTTACCAGTACCGGAGTCAAGCGAGATTTGACGCAATCCAGCAGCTTTGCATAACCGGGAGAGCGCTCCAAAAGCCTTGCAAATTGCTTCATAGATACTCCTGTTCAACCATCGGCAATGCTGCGCCGAGTCACTCCAATGGGTTTGATGGAACTTTTCGCCGCCCTGGGCGGCGCAGGAAGGCAAGACGATTTCAACACAAAAGAGCACCATCGGCAACATCCGGTGGTGCGTGGGATTTCATCCAAGAAGTGGCTACGCGTCCTCCTGGTTATTTTCGACGAGGATGTAGCGCTTGCCAATGTCGGTGTACAGCTTGAGCACCAGACGTTGCACCGCCACAACACTTAAAATGGCAGCCACCAAAATTGCCAACATCCGACCAAGCACCTTCAAAGCAATCAACACCTCTCTCTGCATGATAAAGACAGCCAAACCAGCACAAACCAAGAAGAACTGTATCGAATGGCGAACCACTACCAATGCTTCCAATCCTGCTGTTGTAAACGTCTTCCTTATATTATAGCATAGTTTTCCTTAATAGGATACCACCAGAAACGGTTCCATACTCTCCCGGTCAAAGGGATTTCCCAAAAAATCAGCGGGAAAGGCGCTGCCTTGATGTGCCATTTCCGGGCCGGGACATAGCTTGAAGAAGTTGCCCCTTATCACGGCTCCTGGCTGAAGCAGCACCTTGCCCCACTGTTCCAGCCAGCTTTTGGGCAGCGTCACCAGTCCGCCCCAGTAGACTCCCTGCAAATCCTCCCCGCTGTGGGGGTGCAGGCGAAAGCCTTCCGGAGGCTCAACGGGCTGGAAATTGCCGTTCTCATAAAGGGAAAGGGTGCACTTTTCCTCCGGCTCCATGGTCACGGCAAGGGCTTTTTGAGGCTGCTCCTCCCAAAGATAGAGCAGAGCCGTCAACCGGCTGCCGGGGGGAGGGGTCAGCTCAAAGGCCCACATCCGCAAGAAAAGAGCATCTTCCTTCCAGCAAAGATTGCATTGCGCGTAGGGCTTATAGTCCCGCTTTTCCAAAGGGTAGTTGGAAATCAGAGCCACCGGCGCGCTGTCCAGCTCGGCGGCGCTGTTTACCCGGAACATCTTAAAGGGCATTTTGCTCCTCCTGCCATTTTGAAATCTCAAGCTGTATTTTTCCAGAAAGCTCCCCTGCCCTGTCCATGCGGGCAGGGGAGCGAACGCCGTCACACGGGCAGCACGACGGCTCCGTATCCTTTCGCCAACATCTCCAGGCTGTTGGGGTCCACACCGCATTCCCTGTGGATTGCCGCTCGCCCGCAGTAGTACAGCAGGGCAACTTCCAAAGCCTCCTCGTTGTCTGCGATGAGACAGACGGCGGTGTGGGCCAAATGGACGCTCTGAGCCAACTGGTAGGCGTCCTGAACATCCCGCAAATGGAAAAGCAGCAGGTCGGGGTTGGCTTCCTCCGCATTGAGGATGTCGGTGGCAAGCTCCGCGGAGCAGTCGATGGGCGGGGAATATTCCGCACCTTCTTCGATGTAGTAGACATCGCATTCGTCCGCCAGCAGCACGGCGGGGTCCTCGCTGGGCTTGGGAGGCGGGAAGGACTGATAGTCGAAATGATCCAGTAAAATCCGCAGCGCCCGCATGTGGTCGGGGGTGGCTCCCCGCCCGCCGCCCAATATACGGACACCGGCGGCCAGCAGTTCCCAACAGGAGCGGCTGACCTCCTCCGGGTCAATGCCCTCCATGCCCGGCCTTGCGATCAGGGGCACCTTGGCGTGGGGTGCCAGGCGGCGCAAAGGTTCCAGCAGAGCTTGCGGCCCGGCGTCACACTGGAGTCCAAAGGCGGAAATCCCCAACTCCTGCAGGCACACCAAAGCCGCCAGCGGGTCGCAGCCGGCGGAAGTCTTGCCGGAATCGTCAATGGTGAGGGTAACGAAAATGGGTAGCTGGGACTGCCGCGCTCCCAGCACGGCCGCTCTGGCTTCGCAGAGGGTTTCCATTCCCTGAATGAGAATCAGCCCCGCTCCGGCATCCTTCAGAATTAAGGACTGCTCAGCGTAGGTGTCGATTAAATCGGTAAACGGCAAGGGTCCAAAAGGCTCGGGAGGATGTCCCGCGGGGGCAAGTCCGCCGGCCACCGTCACTTGGGGAGCCGCCGTCGCGGTCAGCTCGGCAAGGCGGGTGTTGAGCCGGCGAGCTTCCGACCCCATTTCGTAATCGGAAAGAGTCAGCACATTGGCGCCAAAGGTCATGGCGGGAAGAATATCCGCCCCTGCGTCCCGGAAAGCTGACAATACGTTGAGAAGCAATCCGGGGTTTTGCAACATCCATTCCTCCGGGCAAACATCAGGCCCGGGACCGAATACGCTCAGCGCTCCGGATATATCTCCCTCCAACAGTATCGGACTTCCCAAATCCAACATGAAACTCCTCCTGTCGCCTGGGGCCGTTCCAAACACTCAGAAAGGTTTTGCTGTTCCACCACGGGTCGTGCTGTTCGGAATGGCCAATGGTGTTTACATGCTTTCGGGGGCGCGAATGCCCAACAATCTGAGGGTGTTTGCCAAAGCGGTTCGCACACAGAGACAGAGACAGATTCTGGCCTGCATCAGAGGCTCATCTTCGGGTATATTGACTCGACAAGCGGTGTAAAATTTGTGGAAGAGGTTGGCAAGGTCGGTGACGTAGTGGGTGAGGACGCTGGGGTCGTACCGTTCGGTCACCGCAACGATTTCGCCGGGAAGCTGCGACAACCGGCGAATCAACGCAATTTCCTCGGGGGTGGAAAGGCGGAGCAGCTCTTCTTCCGTCACCTTGCGGGGGGTGACGCCGCTTTCCGCCAGCTTGCGCAGAATGCTGCAAATTCTGGCGTGGGCGTATTGCACGTAGTACACCGGGTTCTGGCTGCTCTGCTCCACCGCCAAATCCAAATCAAAGTCCATGGAGGAGCCGGGGGACTGCATGTTGAAGAAGAAGCGGGCGGCGTCCACCTCCACGTCGTCCAACAGATCCCGCAGGGTGACCGAGCGGCCGCTGCGCTTGCTCATCCGGTAAGGCTCTCCGTCCTTCATCAGCCGGACCAGCTGCATCAGCACAATGTCCAGCTTGTCGCCGGAAAGGCCTATGGCGTCCATGGCTCCCTTGAGCCGGGCCACGTGGCCGTGGTGGTCAGCTCCCCACACGTCGATGACGGTTTCAAAGCCCCGCAGGGCGAATTTATCGTAGTGATAGGCAATATCGGCGGCAAAGTAGGTGGCGTTGCCGTTGCCCCGAATCAGCACCTCGTCCTTTTCGGCGCCAAATTCCGAGGCGCGGTACCACAGGGCGCCGTCTTTTTCGTAGGTCAGCCCTTTTTCGGTGAGGATTCCCACCACCTTGTCCACCAACCCCCGCTCGTACAGGGAGGATTCGGGGAACCAGTTGTCGTAGGTAATGCGGTAGCGGGAAAGGTCGTCCCTCATGGCCTGAATGTTTTTGGGCAGGGCGTAGTCCACCAGGGCCTTCTTCCGCTCTTCCTCCGAAGTATGGAGATACTTGTCCCCGTGGATGGCGGCGAATTCCTTGACCCGGTCCTTAATATCCTCGCCCTGATAGCAGTCCTCGGGAAGAGGGTGGGCTTCCTCCCCTTCAAAATGCTGCAGATAGCGGACATTGAGGGAAATGGCAAACTTTTCAATCTGGTTTCCCGCGTCGTTGATGTAGAATTCCCGGGTCACGTCGTAGCCGGCGGCATCCAGCGCGGCGGCCAAAGCGTCGCCGATGGCGCCTCCCCTTGCGTTGCCCATGTGCATGGGGCCGGTGGGGTTGGCGGAAACAAACTCCACCATCACCTTTTTGCCGTTTCCGGCATTGGTGCGGCCATAGGATTCTCCCAGGGCCTGGATGGACTCCAGCACGGCGGCAAACCACTGGGGCCTGAGGAAAAAGTTGAGGAACCCGGGGCCTGCGCTTTCCGCCCGGACAAACCAGGTGCCGTTAAAATCCAGATGGTTTAACACCGCCGCCGCAATTTTGGGAGGAGCGCAGCGGAATGCCCGGGCTCCTGCCATGGCGATGTTGGAGGCAAAATCTCCGTGAGAAGTGTCGGCAGGGATTTCCACCGCAAAAGCCGGAATCTCCGCCTGGGGCAGCTCCCCGGCTTCCATGGCGGCCTTCAGAGCGGCAAGAATCATCTCCCGCACCTGCGCTGCGGCATCCCGAACCAGATTGTTTGACGTCATGTGCGTTTTCTCTCCTCTGTTTGATGCATGTTAAAAAACAAGCGGAAAGCTATGCTCAGCTCTCCCGAATGTTAATATACATTTCATTTTCGCTGGAATACATGGAGTTGATGTCCAGCGAGTATTTGATTTCCAAATCTCCTCCGTGGTCGTCGAGGTTGGATTTGATGCGGCTGCCCAACACCCCCACCATCAAATCGCCGTAACCGATGTTGTAGTGGCACTGATGGCGAACCCCCCGCTGGACTATCAGCTGGGACTGGGCGGCTCCCGTGCGCTCCATGGTCACCATGTCTTCGTTTTGGTCCACCTTCAAAGTGGTGCGGGAACCTTCAAACCCGGTGGCTTCGCTTTCCTCGTAGCTGATATAATAGCAGCCGTTCTTTTTATAATATTGACCAGTGGTGAACAGCTCGATGACATCCTGGTCCCCTTCGCTGTTGTAAATCCCCTTGATACTGATCAGTACATCTTTCTTCATATCTTATCCCCTTGCGCCGTAAAGCGCATCCATGGTATTTTGCCCCGAACATGCGGTGGAGGGGCGAAAATGGTTTGGTAACAGCTTTAAATATTATACCACGAACAATTGGCCCAAGGGAAGTCTTGGGCCAATTATTCAAGTTTTTTCAGTTTTTTGTTGGAAAAGACGAAAAGAAACCCCTTTCCTACATCGTCCTGCCGCAGCGGGTCATGGCCGCGTTTACCTCCCGGCGCACCCGCTCCTGAATCTTTCTGTTAAAGGGAACATACCGGCCATTGTCGTATTCGCAGAGGAAAATACCTTGATAACCGGACGCAGCGATGATGTCAAAAGCTTCCGCCAGCGGGACCTTCCCCCAGAAGGGGGGGATATGTATATCGCCCTGGCCCAGCGCAATCCGCAGGGTGGGAGAGGTGTGCCGGTACACGAAAAAGTCCTCAAGCCGCATGGGCTCAAAACGCCCCAAATTGTCGTTGACATGGAGATGCCCCAGGTAGGGGGCGCACTCCTTCACCCCGGTGATAAAGTCCCCGCCAAAATACCGGGTGGAAAGATAAAGGTGTCCCAAATCCAAATTCATCCGGTAATAGGGATGGTCCACCGCCTTTACCGTGGCCAGAGCATGCTCGTACCGCTCCACTTCGATGTTTTCCAGGCAGAGCACCACACCCCGGTTTGCGGCATGCTCGGCGGCCATCTGCTGGCTTTCCAGGAAAAGGGCCTCCTCCTCTTCCCGAGGGGAGCGCTGTTCGTAGTGAATGGTAAGGGTTCTCATCCCCAATTCGGCACAGATGTCGATGGAGCTAGTGAGAATCTTAAGCTGCCGCTCTCGATTTTCCCGGGTGCGGAAATTCAGGTCATACATCATGTGCCCCGTATACACCAGGGGAAACCGGGAAAACTGCTCCTTAAAATAAGCAAGGTAGTCTGGCTGAATTTCGCCGCCCAAAATCAGGGGAAAAGTGCCGAAGTTCAACTCCAGAGCATCAAAGCCGTCCTCCGTGACCGTTTGGAGCACCTGAGGCAACTGTTCCGCCTTTGCCGCCGCGGGAAAATTCATGCCGATGATTACACCCATTGTTCGTCATCTCCGTAAACGTTTGTGTTGATGCCCTCCTATTATACGGGATGATGGGAGCCATTGTCAATTTATTCATCAAAGTAATGTTGATTTGGGGTAAAAATCAGTCTATAATCAACAATGAGAGGGGGGGAGATTTCTGTGGGTTATTTTTACGCGTTAAACGCAGGAAAAGCGGATTGTCTGGTGCTGCAGCTGACCGTAAACGGCCAAACCAAAACCATAGTGGTGGACGGAGGCAGCAAAGAGGAGCACCGTAGGCCCCTCCCCCTTTTTTTAAAGGAATTGGGAGCACCGCAGATTGATTTGATGATTCTCACCCACATTCATCAGGACCATGTGGGATTTTTGCAGGATGCGGCGGAAACGTTTTTTGTTCAGGAAGCCGTGGTGCCTTACCCGCTCATTCCCCTGACCCCGAAACAACTGGCGACCTTTTATACTCAAAAACAGGCTTCCCATCTTATTGCCTACAACGCCCTTTATCACAGTTTGGAGAAGCGTTGCCGGCTGCATACCGTTTACCCCTTCACCGGGCCGGGGCGCTATCAGTTCGGAGATTACACCCTCACCTGCCTTTTTCCCGAGCCGGGAGCCATATCGCCGGTTTGGAGCGCTTATCAAAAACTGACCGCTCCCATTCCAAACGCCCAGGCCATTGCCGACGAGGCCCGGGAACAAATCAACGCGGACAGCTCCATTTGGCTGCTGGAAAAAGAAAACCAGGCTCTTCTCCTTCTTTGCGGCGACGGCTTGGACATTAGCGTTGCGGAAAGCTGCCTCCGCCATGGAGTGAAACAGGTGGACATTATTAAGCTTTCCCACCACGGGCGCAACGACAAGGGAAGGGTGTATTTTCGGCCGGAGACGATTCAGTCCCTCAACCCCCACACCGTTGTGATTTCGGCGGACGAAACCGTAACTGCCCGCTACCGCAGCGTCTTTGACGCCATCGCGCCCAAGGCAAGGCTTCTGGTGACTTGCGAGGTGGAACAGTATCACCGGCTGGCGGTGTAACATTCATTTAAAAAGGAACCATAGACAGAGCGGGATTTTCCCCTGCTCGATCTATGGTTCCTTTTGCTTATGGTTCGGGTAAGTTCTCCCGAATCCAATCCGCCGTTTGGCGAATTCCCTGGGCGAAGGAAATTTCCGGCCGAAAACCGGTGTCCTCAAAGGTGCGGCGGCAATCAAACACCGAGAGGGGAAGCCCTTCCCCGGTAAAGGGAATGGCGCCAAATTCCAGAGGCCGGCCGGGGGCGACAATATCCCGTATTTCCCTCAAAAACTCCCGCAGAGGCCGCGGGCAGGAGCTGCCGATGGTGTATTCGCAAAAGGGCTTTCCCTTTTCGCCAATTAGGCGCAGCGCCCTTGCCACGTCGGTGATGTACACAAAGTCGTAGTACTGGGTGGCCTGCGTAAAGCGCAGGGGTTTGCCCTTAAGCATATTGCGAATAGTTTGATTCACCAGCCGGGTGGAGGTTTCTCCCACGCCGTAGGCGTTGGTGATGATGGGCCACACCAGCTCTATCCCCCTGTGATTTGCCGCGGCGCTGCACATGCAGTGGGCGGCCAGCTTGGCGCTGCCGTACAGGTAGGAGTGCGGCAGAGGCTTTTGCGCCTCCAATGTGACCAGCACTTCCTTTTCGCAGATGCTGCCGGCGCAAACCATCCTGCGGCACCTTAAATTGGCCGCCACCTCCACGCAATCGATTGCCCACTGAACGTTTTGCATTTGCAGCGGGAAATTGGAGCGGTCCGCTTCGGAAATGCCCTCCCAGGCAAGGTGAAAAAACAAATCAACATCCCGGTCGGGGATGAGTTTTTCCAAATCTGCAATGCGGGAAAGGGGGCAGCAAACCACCGCAACGTCCTCCCGACTCCACGGGTTGGAGTCGGGATTGCGCAGCACCGCAATAACGAGATAATGGTTTTGCAGCAGCTCCTCCACCAGCGCCCGCCCGATGAATCCTCCGGCTCCCGTCACAACTGCTTTTTTCATCAAACCACCCCGCCAGATGCTTTCTCAGTTGCCTGCGGAAAAAGCCTTATGCAACTCTTGGGACATATATTCCAGTTGCTGCTCCGAAAGTCCGGGATAGACCCCTATCCAGAAGGTGTTGGTAAGAATTTCATCGGTGGTTTTCAGTTCTCCCGCCACCCGGTAGCCCCGCTGCTCCGCTCGCAGAGCATCAAAGCAGGGGTGCCGGATGAGATTGCCCGCAAAGAGCATTCGGGTTTGAATTCCCGCCTGCTCCAAAAAGGCAACCACCGCATCCCGCTTTCCCTTCTCCCTGCAGGTAATGGGAAAGCCAAACCAACTGGGCGTTGCCTCGGGGTAGGGCTGGGGCAGAATGATTTGGTCCGAGAGATGAGCTAGACTCTGATAGAGATAGCGGAAGTTTTGATTTCGTTTTTCGATAAAGGAAGGGAGCTTTTCCAGCTGCGCGCAGCCGACGGCGGCCTGCAGGTCGGTGGCTTTGAGGTTGTACCCGAAGTGGGAGTAGACATACTTGTGGTCATACCCCAGGGGCAGCTCCCCGTACTGGCGGTCAAACCGGTGGCCGCAAAAGTTGTCATGGCCGGAGGGACAAACGCAGTCCCTTCCCCAGTCCCGCAGGGAGCGGATGATTTTGTGTAGCAGGGGGCTGTTGGTGTAGACGGCTCCGCCCTCCCCCGTGGTCATGTGGTGTGCAGGGTAAAAGCTGGAGGTTCCAATGTCCCCCACGGTGCCGGTGTACCGCTCTTTCCCGTTGATCAAATATTTGGCGCCCAGGGCGTCGCAGTTGTCCTCTATCAGCCAGAGGTTGTGGTCCTTGCAAAACTTTGCCACCTGGTCCAGGGCAAAGGGGTTGCCCAAAGTATGGGCCAGCATCACCGCCCTGGTTTTGGGGGACAGGGCCTTCTCCAAAGCCTTGACATCCACGTTGTAGTAAGGAAGGGTGACGTCCACAAAGACCGGCACCGCCCCGTACTGGAGGATGGGCGCCACGGTGGTGGGAAAGCCGCAGGCCACCGTAATCACTTCGTCACCCCGGGCAATGGCTCGCTCCCCCAACAGGGGTGAGGTCAGAGCCATAAAGGCCAACAGGTTGGCCGAGGAGCCGGAGTTGACAAAGGAGCAGTATTTGACCCCCAAAAAGTCGGCCAGCCTTGTTTCAAAAAGGTCGGTGTAGCGGCCGGCCGTCAGCCAAAAATCCAAGGCGCTGTCCACCAGACGCACCAACTCCGCCTCATCATAGACGCGCCCCGCGTAGGGAATTCTCCCCAGGTTTTCTTTTTGACCGTGAAATTGAATGGCGTATTCCCTCACAGCATCCAGAATTTCCCGTCTTGCCTGCTGTTCGCTTTTGGTGTTGGCACTCATTCTGTTTCCCCTCCGCCTGCCAAATATTCTTGAATTTGTTGCGCCGTACAGTGGGCCACATCCCCGCCCCGGGCAAAAACTTTCGCCCACTCCACTGTATTGGCCACCGCCTGTTCAATATTCCAGCGGGGTTTCCAGCCCAGCACGCTTCGCAGCCTGGAGCAGTCCAGCTTTAAGAAGTTGGCTTCCCGGGGGCCCGAATCTTCCGCCGTTTGCCAGCTCATCCCCTCCCCCCAGTGCTTGCAAAAAAGGCCGGCGAGCTCCGCCGTGGTCACACAGTCCTCCTCCGCCGGCCCCACATTGTAACGGCCTGCTATGGCCGGATTTTCGTACTGCCTTTGGGCAAGTTCCAAATAGACAAAGAGGGGCTCCAACACATGCTGGTACGGCCGGACCGAATGGGGATTGCGCAGCAGCACGGGTTCCCCCTTCATAGCCGCCCGTACGCAGTCGGGGATGATGCGGTCCCGGGCAAAGTCGCCCCCTCCGATGACGTTGCCGGCCCGCACCGTTGACAGGGCAATGTGTCTGCCTTGGAAAAAGGAGGAGACGTATGCGTCGGTGACCAATTCCGAGCAGGACTTGCTGTTGGAGTAGGGGTCGGAGCCGTTGAGGCGGTCGGTTTCCCGGTAGCCCCACACCCACTCTTTGTTTTCATACACCTTATCGGTGGTGACATTGATAAAGGACCGAACGCAGCCGCTTTGCCGCACACACTCCAGCAGGTGGACGGTGCCCATGACATTGACCTCGTAGGTGTAAACAGGCTCCTGATAGCCCCGCCGCACTAACGGCTGGGCCGCCAGGTGAAAGACGATTTCCGGTTGGGCCGCGTCAAAAACGGCTTTTAGGTGGGGATAATCCCGAATATCGCCTATCACCGAGGAAATTTTTGAGTCCAGACCCAAAAGAGAGTATAGGCTGGGGGAAGTGGGGGGCGGCAAGGCGTAGCCGGTGACCTTGGCCCCCAAATCGCTGAGAATTTGGCAGAGCCAGGCGCCTTTAAACCCCGTATGCCCCGTCACCAGAACCCGTTTGTTTTGGTAAAAGGAAAAGTCCTTCATTCCCGCTCCCACACCCTCCACGGGGGATTTCCCCTCTCCCAAAGCTCCTCCAGGCGATTTTTGTCCCGCAGGGTGTCCATGCACTGCCAGAAACCGTGGTGGAGATACGCCTTGAGGTTGCCTTCTTTGGCCAGCTTTTCCAGAGGCTCCCGCTCCAGAACGGTGTGGTCTCCTTCCAGATAATCAAATATCTGCGGCTCCAGCACCATAAACCCGCCGTTGACCCAGCCGCCGTCCTCCTGCCGCTTTTCGGAAAACTTCCGCACCTGCTGCTGGGCATTAATATCCAGCACCCCGAACCGGCTGCCGGGCTGAATGGCGGTGAGTGTGGCCACCTTGCCGTGGCTTTGGTGGAAGGCAACCAGCTCCCTGATGTTGACGTCGCTGACTCCGTCGCCATAGGTAAGGAGGAAGGGCTCGTCGCCCACATACTGCTGAATCCGCTTGAGGCGTCCCCCGGTCATGGTGTTAAGCCCTGTGTCCACCACCGTCACTTTCCAGGGCTCCGCCACGTTTTTGTGGACCGTCATGCGGTTTTCCTCGGTAAAGTCGAAGGTCACGTCGGAACTGTAAAGGTAATAGTCGAAAAAATACTGCTTGATGACGTGGGACTTGTATCCGGCGCAGATGATAAAATCGTTGTATCCGTAATGGGAGTACAGCTTCATAATATGCCAGAGAATGGGCTGCCCCCCTATTTCTATCATGGGTTTGGGCTTCAGATGGGATTCCTCCGAAATCCGGGTACCAAAGCCTCCGGCCAAAATCACGGTTTTCATGGGTATTCTCCTTTTATCGGCGGTCATCGGCGCCACAGAGTCCATGCTCCCGCCTGGGTGAAGGTGGAAGCAAAGGAAAGCTGGGCGGGCGACATGCCTTCCGGCAGGACGGCGGCAAGAGTTCCCCCTGCCTCCAACCGCTCATACAACTGGGAAAGCATGGTCTTGAAGCTTTCCGGCTCCATCATGGACCGGTCCACCAGAATATACCGAAATTTCACCGGCGAAAATGCCGCGGCAAACTGGGTCCAGTCGGTGAGAAAAACCGCCTGGTCGGCCAACTGTTCCAAATCCGGCCAGAACTGCTGTTCGTGGGTGATGTTGTAAACAGTGACCTGAAGGTTGCGAGCCTTTTCCTTGAGCAGGTCCCTGATTTTGAGAGGGTTGCTGCCCATGCCGCAGTTGACCCCCAACACATTCACCGGCCCGGTTTCGTTTAAGGGCAGCGCCTCCATCAAAGCGGGCTCAAAGCAGAAGCCTTTGCCCCAAGGGTCGATTCCAAAGGCGTTGAAAAAAGCTTGACGCCCCTCGGCGTGGAGCTTTTGGTTGACGTTTTCCTGAATGGTGATACTGCCAAAGTGAAAGACATAAGAATCCTTTGCCAAAATGTTCTTTTGCCCGTTGCGGCGCACCAGCATGGACAGCAAATCGTCAGAGAAAGCCAGGAATCGCTGGGCAAAGAAGGGGTAGCGGTAGCCGGCAAAGGCATAAAAGTATTCGGCGTCGCTGCGGGTGAGCAGTATGGGGGTCACCACCTTGGGCCGCTCTTCCCAGCGGAAGGGGTCCGGCTGATTGTTTTGCCGGGCAAAGGCAATCAGCTCCTGAGCGTTTCCGTATTTTGCCGGAATGTGCTGATAGCAGGAGACATTGGGGCAGGTGGGAACCACGCAGCCGATTTTGGGGTCGGATTGAATGCAGTAAAGCAGATTGGATACGGTGCCGGGGGTGATGAGCACGTCGTTGGAAATGAAAAGGATGTACTTGCCCTCCACCACCCTGCCCACCACCGAAAAGCTCTTGGTGTTGTGGGCAATGTCAATCTGCTTGGTGGGGTTTAGGGATTCAAAATACTCTTTGGTGCCGTCGATGGAGCCGTTGTTAACCAAAATCAGCTCGTGGCTGATGTCGGCGGGAAAATACTGCTGAATGTGCTGGATGCACTTTTTGGTGTATTCCAGCTTGTTGTAGGCCACCACGATGACCGAAACCTCGTAACGGTAGGGGCCCTTTTCCTGGGGCAAAGGGCAAAGCTCCTTCATTTGCCCGGAGTAATAGTCCTGCATTTTTTCCCGGGAAGGATAGCAGGTGCCCCAGAACAAAAGGTCCACGTACAGCTCCTCGATGAGGGGAATGAGTTCGTATTGAATTTTGTCCGGCAGACGGGGAGAATTCTGTTCTTTCAGCCGCCGGACAGTTTCAAGAGAAGCGGACACGTTCTGGCACATAAGATGAGCCATCAGCGCCGGCTCTTCGGCGGCAAAGCTTTGTAAAACCGGCTGTAGTTTCGCAAGCATGGTTTGGAGGGACGCCACCAGCTCATCCCACTGCCGGCCGGAAGCGGATTGGCACCGGAAAAGCTCTTTGGCTGTCTCCTGGAGCTTCTGGATTTGTTCCAGCATTTCTAAGACTGTTTTTTCCTCTTTCAGCATATAAGCCTCCTGCTACGGCGTGACGAGCTAACCGTTTTGCTTTTTTGGCTTTGCCAGAGCGGCTTCGATGATTTTCAGGTTGTTTTGAAGCCGCGGGTCGCCGGGGGTGATGGCCACGGCCGCTTTGGCGTGCTCCAGCGATTTTTCGTACAGATGCAGCCGGTAGGCGGCGATGGCGCACAGGTCATGGGGGGTGTGGTCCCAGGCGCGCCCCATGTTGACAAAGGTTTTGGAGCGCTCCTTAATTTTCAGCGCTTCTTCCGCCAGATAAAGACACATGGGCCAATCCTGCTGCTCATAGCACAGGGTGGCGAACTCCACGTAAGGCTCCCGCATGTGGGGGGCTTCCGCAATGGCTTTGTAATACCATTGATAGGCTTCCGCTATCTGCCCCAGCTGCTTGTAGGATTTGGCAATCCAGCGCATGGCGGCGCACCGCTCCTCGTTCCAGTTGGCGGTGGGCAAATTGAGGTATTTTTTCAGGGTGTCGATGCACTTTTGCCACTGGCCTTTGTACATGTACTCCCGGCCCAGGTAATAGTGCATCCGGTCGTTCTGGGGGGATTCCGCCACCGCAAACTCCAGCAGCGGCAGATAGGACCCGCGGGATTTGTCGGGGTCCGGGTAATGGTTGAGCACCAGGCCGTCAATGTAGACGGTTTCCAGAGGCAGTTTCCCTTCGTAGGCCAAATACTCGTGAACCGGGCATTTCCAGCGGAACCCATACCGCTGGTGGATTTTGAAATAGTAAAACTGCACGTCCGGGCTGCCGTCGGGTTTCAGGCTCCAGTTGTAGATATAGCGGCCCGTTTTGGCGATGGGCCCTGGGTGTATCGGCTTGTGGTTTTCCCACGCTCGTTCCAGTTTCTCGCGCCAACCGGGCTCCAATATTTCGTCCAGGTCGGTGCAGACGCAGATGTCCACATCCTCCGGCACGTGGTCCAGGGAAACATTCCGGGCCACGTCAAACCGCCAGGGCTTGATTTCCTCCACATAGACGATTGCGCCCCGGGCCCGGAGCTTTTCCACCGTGTCGTCGGTGGAGCCGGTGTCGGTCACCACCACCAAATCCGCTTCCTGCATGGAGTCCATCCACCGGTCCACAAACTTGGCTTCGTTTTTGCAGATGGCGTAGACGCAAATTTTATATTTGCTCATACCGAAACCTCCTTTTCCACCTGCTCATCCAACTTCGCCTGAATGATTTTAAGGTTGGACTGCAACAGCTCTTTGCCGGGGTTGAGGGCAAGGGCCTTTAAGGCGTACTCCTTGGACTTTTGATACAGCCCCAGCCAATAGGCGGCGATGGAGCCGTAGAGATAGAAGGCCTCCCCCCAGCATTCGGGCTGCATCAGGTAGCTTCCGGTCTTTTGGGTGATGCTCAGTCCCTTTTCCACCATGGCGTAGACCAAGTTCCAGTCTTTTTCCCGATAACCCCACTTTACCAGACTCAAATAGGGCTCCCGCACGTTGGAGCATTCCGCCAGGGCCCGAAACAGCCAGGCTTTGGCTTCCTTCTTGTTGCCCAGGGCCTCATAACTTTGGGCAATGAACTGTGCGGAGGCGCTGCGCTCCTCGTTCCAGACAGCCGAGGGCATGGCCAGGTGCTTTTTGAGGGTTTGGATGGCCTTTTCGTACATTTGGTTGTAGAAGTACTCCCGCCCCAACCAGAACATGGCCCGGTCGTTTTGGGGATTTTCCTCCACCGACAGCTCCAACAGGGGCAGATACTGGCCTCGGGATTTGGTCCGGTCGGGGTAGTGGTTCAGCACCAAACCCGGCACCCACACGGTTTTGTCCTCATCCGGCCCGGTGTACTCCAGCATCTCGTGGACCGGGTGCACCCAGCGGAAATGGTGCCGACGGTGAATTTTCTCCATGGGAAATTGCTTGTTGGGCGTGCCGTCGGGGTTGTAACTCCAGGTAAATAAGTATCGCGCTCTGGTGTACTCGGGGGACCATGCCTCCTCCAGCTTTTTGCGCCATCCCGGCTCAAACACTTCGTCCAAATCGTTGGAAACGCAGATGTCCACATCCTCGGGAATATGGTCCATGGCGATGTTCCGGGCAACGTCGAACCGCCAGGGCTCTATGCGCTCCTGGTAAACGATGGCTCCCCGCTTGCGCAGCTTTTCCACGGTGCCGTCGGTGGAGCCGGTGTCGGTCACCACCACCAGATCCGCTTCCGATACGGCGTCCATCCATCGGTCCACAAACTTCTCCTCGTTTTTGCAGATGGCATACACGCAGATTTTATATCGACTCAAAGAAAGCACAGCTCCCTTCCAGAAAATGCGGTTTGGCTTTCCAGCACGGGATAGAGCCGGAAAGGTGCTGTTGCAGTATATGTCTGCCGCAGGAACTATGTGTTAGATAACTTTTTGGGGCAAAGCCAAGGCCGCCGCAGGAAAAATCCTGCGGCGGCCGCAATTTACGGCGCTTATTCTTTTGTTTCGGCAGAGGTTACTCCCGATGCCACTTGACGCCTTGCGGGGTATCCTCCAGGCGAATGCCGCGAGCTGCCAGCATATCCCGAATTTCGTCGGCCCGGGCAAAGTTTTTGGCCTTGCGGGCCTGTTGGCGCTCTTCAATCAAGGCTTCGATTTCCGCGTCCAAAGACTCGGGAGCCTTGCGGTTGTACAGGATGCCCAACACCGAGCAGATTTCGTCAAACAGGGCGATGGCTGCCTCCACCGTACCCTGAGCGCGGGCGGTGGTAAAGTAGATGTTGCAGTCCCGGGCTAGGTCAAAGAGGGCGGCAAGGCCGTCGGCCGTGTTGAGGTCGTCGTCCATGGCTTCCACGAACTGTCTTCTGCGCTTCTCCAACAGGTCGTAAAACTCCTGCTCGCTGCCGTCGGGCTCCCCGTGGTTTTCCAGCGCAAAGTCCAAATTGTCGCGGCAGCTGTAAAGCCGGTCCAGCGCCGATTTGCACTGTTCCAGAATTTCAAAGCTGTAGTTGATGGGGCTGCGGTAGTGGGCCTGCAGGTACAGGAACTTGATGGGCTCGTAGCCGAACTTTTCCGCCACGTCCCGAATGGTGAAGAAGTTGCCCGCCGACTTGGACATTTTCCGGTTGTCCACGTTGATGTAGCCGTTGTGGAGCCAATACCGCACATAGGGTTCCCCGGTGCAGCATTCGCTTTGGGCGATTTCGTTTTCGTGGTGGGGGAATATCAAATCCTGGCCGCCGCAGTGGATGTCGATGGAGTTGCCCAGATGCTTGCGGACCATGGCGGAGCACTCAATGTGCCAGCCGGGCCTTCCCTTGCCCCAAGGGGAATCCCAGGAGGGCTCGCCGGGTTTTGCGGCCTTCCACAGGGCAAAGTCGAGGGGGTCTTCCTTTTCCTCAGTCACGTCGATGCGGGCTCCGGCCTCCAGCTCCTCCAGGGGCTGATGGCTCAGCTTGCCGTAATCCTGAAACTTCCGGGAGCGGAAGTAGACGTTTCCGTCCACCGCGTAGGCAAAACCCTTTTCCTCCAGCTCCCTGACCAGGGCAATAATCTCCGGCATGGTCTCGGTGGCTTTGGGATGGATGGTGGCCTCCCGCACCCCAAGGCCCTTGGCGTCGATTTTGTACTCCTCGATGTAGCGGTTGGCGATTTCCTCAGCGGAAACCCCTTCCTCGTTGGCCTTTTTGATGATTTTGTCGTCCACATCGGTGAAGTTCTGCACAAAGGTGACCGCGTACCCTTTGTACTCCAGATAGCGGCGGAGCACGTCGAAGATGCAGATAGGGCGGCCGTTGCCGATATGAATGTAATTGTATACGGTGGGTCCGCAGGCGTAAATCTTCACCCGACCCTCTTCCAGAGGCACGAAGGTTTCTTTCTGGCGAGTGAGCGTGTTATATAGTTTCATCGTTGTTCTCCTTTTCTTTTACGTCCTGAACGTCCTGTTTTAGCATATCCTGTTCCAGTTGATCCATACGTTCCCGCAGGCGGCGCAGTTCCACCTGCAGCTTGCACAGCTCCTGGGCGACGGGGTCGGGAATATGGACATGGTCTAAGGGCTGCTCCACCTTCTTTCCCTTGAGCCGGACCACGCGGGCGGGCACGCCCACTGCGGTGGCGCCTTCCGGCAGAGGTTGCAGCACCACGGCGTTGGATGCGATTTTGGCGCCGTCCCCAATTTTAAACGGCCCCAAAATCTTGGCTCCGCTGCCCACCAGCACGTTTTTCCCCAAAGTGGGGTGGCGTTTTCCGGTGTCCTTTCCGGTGCCGCCCAAGGTCACCCCCTGATACAGGGTGCAGCCGTCTCCCACCTCGGCGGTTTCGCCAATCACCACGCCCGCGCCGTGGTCGATGAGAATTCCCCGGCCGATTTTGGCACCCGGGTGAATTTCAATGCCCGTCAAAAAGCGGGAGAACTGGCTGATGGCCCGGGCGGGAAAGTGAAGGCCCTTCTTGTAAAGCCAGTGGGCGGGGCGATGAAGCATCAGAGCATGAAGGCCTGGGTAAAGCAACAGGACTTCCAGATTGCTTCTGGCTGCCGGGTCCCGTTCCCGAATGGCTCGAATATCCGCTTTTAGTCCTTCAAACACAACAATCACTCCCACTGTAAGATGTCTGCGAGAGTAATAAAAATACCCCCGCAGTGCTGCTTGCAGCACAACAGAGGCGGAGTTTTCCGCGGTTCCACTCTGATTTATCCCTCGGCGGTCCTGTAACGGGGACCAGGCGGGCGCGATTAACGCCAGCTCCCGGGGCGCACTTCCCTGCGTTCCGTTTCCGTATGCCGCTTTCAGCCGGTGACGGCAATCTCTGTTGCTGGAATTGGAAGGTGCAGGTACTCTTCCCCGATCATCGCAGATAACCGGTTTTTATTTTACAGTATATGCCCGGCCGGCGCAAGATGCCCCAGCCTCTTTTATCCAATTTATTTCCCTGGTTTTGGGTTTATGCATCGGCAAACAGGGAACGGTTCCTGACGGTGTAGTTGATGCCGGAAACTATGGTAAGGGCCACCACCAGGCCGGTGAAAAACTGATAGGCGTTCCACAGAATCGGAGCAGCCGCCCAGCCTTCCAGCCCGAGATAGAGAAGGCCCAGGCAAATCCAGATCATCTGGCTGATGGTTTTGAGCTTGCCCATCTTATCGGCGGCGATGACGGTGCCCTTGCCCGCCGCCACCAGTCGGATGGAGGTGACCAAAAACTCCCGGGACAAAATGAGAATTACCACCACCGAATGGACGATGCCCGCCGGAATAAAGCAAATCATGGCGGCCATCACCAGGAGCTTGTCCGCCAGCGGGTCCATCAGGATGCCAAAGTCGGTGATAAGCCCCCGCTTGCGGGCAATGATTCCGTCCAACATGTCGGTGACGGAAGCAAGCCCGAAAATCAAAAGCGCCCACAGATAGTGGTGGGAAAATCGAAAAAAGACGCAGAGGAGGAACAGAGGAATCATAAACACCCGCAGGAGAGTCAG
>JAKPGH010000245.1 GCA_029550985.1 Bacillota bacterium | reverse complement strand
TCAGGCGCCTGGCAATCTCGAAGGAGTGCCCTCCGCCGCCGGCGGTGCCGTCCAGATAGATGCCATCCGGTCGGATGGCCAGGGCTTCGATGCATTCTTCCAGCAGAACTGGGATATGAGAAAACTCCACTTAACATCCCTCCTGCCGAAAACGGGTGGTGGCGCTACAGGCTGATGCTGTCGATAATGTCCGCAATGACGTCGGGGGTGTAGGCGCTGTTGACCTTTTCCCACAGGTCCTTGTCCCAAATTTCGGCGTGATCGCCAATGCCGCTGATCATGACGTCCTTTTGCAGCCCCGCGTACTCCCTCAGATGCTGGGGAATGAGAATTCGCCCCTGCTTGTCCGGTTCCACATCGACGGCGTGGGCGAACAAAAAGCGCTGAACCCGTCGGGCGTCGGCATTGGGCAGTGTTTTAATCTTCTCTGCTAAGGCTTCCCAGTTTTCCTCGGAATACGCAAACAGGCAGCGGTCGCTGTCCAAGCCGCGGGTGATGATGAAGCGGTCCCCTAAACTTTCGCGGAGTTTGGCAGGAAAATTGACCCGGCCCTTTGCATCCAGGCTGTGCTGGTAATGGTTATATAGAGCCATGCCACCCCCACCTCCGCTCTTTTTCAGGGTAGTCTAACCACATCTCACCACAATTCACCACTTATGCCAATTATAACAGTCCCGGTCTTAAATTGCAAGTCCTTTTCGGCTTAACAACAAAAAAATCCGGCCCTGCATCGGCCGGATTGTGCAACAAGCTTGTCTTTTGTAAAATAAATATGAAATTTGGGTTTAATTGTCGTGTTTATTCCGCTTTTCCCGCTGCTTGTCCACCCACGCGGCAAGGCGGGGAGTGGAAAGCAGGAGAATAAAGATAATCCCCATTACCAGCAAAAAGCCGCCGAAAAACCGGCCCGCGATGGCCAGCCGATCGGACAAAGCTATGGAACCACCGCCGCCTTCGGTTTGCGCAAAGGCGAGGAGCGGGAAGGCGAAATATACAAGAATGGCGGTTGCGGCAAGCTTTTTCATGGCGTAGTCCTTTCTGCGGAATGAAAGTGTCTTTCTTTTTTATACACCATTTTTGCCAAAAAAGCAACCGAGCATATGGCTAGAAGTGGGCGGCTTTCAAATGCTCCATCAGGATGTGGAGCCCGATGTACACCAATAGAACGCCTCCCAGCAGTTGAGCTTTTTGGCGAAAGCGGATGCCCACAAAACGCCCCAGCTGCACCCCCACAAAGCAGCAGACAAAGGTCACCGCTCCGATGAGAAAAACAGCCTGCGCGATGTCGACGGCGATGACCCCCAGGCCGATGCCCACCGCCAAAGCGTCCACACTGGTGGCAAAGGCTTGCAGCAGCAAAATCCGCAGGGACAGTCGTCGGGGCGGATGAGGTTCTTTCCCTCCCTTTAAGGATTCCAGGGTCATCTTCATGCCGATGGTCCCCAGCAGGAGAAAGGCAATCCAGTGGTCTATGTCGCAGATGAGGTGGAAAAAGGAATTCCCCACAAAATAGCCAATCAGGGGCATGAACCCTTGAAAGAATCCGAAGGCCAAACCGCAAACCAGTCCCAGCTGAACCGGACGGCGGGGATGGCAAATCCCGTTGACCATCGACACGGTGGCGGCGTCGGAGGCAAGGCCCAGAGCTAGGAAAAACAGCAGCCAGAACTGCAAGCAGAGGCCTCCTTTCCGGAAGTATTTACATTTTATTAAAGAAGTAACGGGCAGTTTATAGTACAATATAAGCTGTTACAATGGGCTGGACAAGGCAATGGCCGATACGGAAAGGAAAACGACGTTGTTTGGTTATGTAAAGCCCTTTAAACCCGACTTGCGAGTGCGGGAACTGGAAACTTACAAAGCGGTGTATTGCGGCCTTTGCGGGCAGTTGGGCGAAGCCTTTGGGCCGGCGGCACGGCTGACTTTGAGTTACGATTTCGTCTTTTTGGCTATGCTCCACTACGCGGTGACCCCGGACGCAAGGCCGGTGTTTGAGCGCAGGTGGTGCTTTGTCAATCCTTACCGGAAGCGGTTGATGTGCCGGCCGGGAGAATGCCTGGCCTTCTCGGCGGACACCGCCTTGTTACTGTTATACTACAAACTGCTGGATAATATGACGGATAGCAAGGGTCTGAAGCGGATTGGCTGGGGAATGCTCAAGCCCGCGGCGGCTTCTGCCCATCAAAAGGCGGCGGCGCGCCGGCCGGACTGCGAAGCGCTGATTGCTCAAACCATGGTAGAACAGCATAATCTGGAGCGGGAGCGGTGCGACAGCATCGACGCCGCCTGCGAGCCTACCGCCAAGGCGATGGCGGGGATTTTTACCCGGCTTTCCCCCGACCCCCGGCAGCAGAGGGTGCTGGAGCGGATGGGCTACCTGTTGGGTCGGTATGTCTACCTCTGCGACGCCTTGGACGACCTTCCCGGGGATATCAAAACGGGGTCCTACAATCCCTTTGCCCTGCGATACCGCCTGAACAAAGACGCGGGGGAGGAGCAGTTGGGGGAAGTATACCGCTACGGAAAAGACGTCCTTTACCTGACGGCGGGGGAAGCGGCAAAAGCCTACCAATTGCTGGATACCGGGTTGTTTTCCTCCATATTGGACAATGTATTTTATCAGGGGCTGCGCGCAGGGGCGGACGAAATTCTGCTGCGCCGTTCCCCGGGCAAAATAACGGCGGAATACGAGCTTCCCGATGGATGTACCGGCTGCCCCGCAGCTCATATGCAGGAAGAATCGTCCCATTGCCGCCAGAGCCGGGAACCTCAAAATCAGGATACCGACGTTCGCTGAGTGTTCCAGCGAAAATTAATTTTCAATAACCATAGATTGAAGGTGTTTGGGTGCATTGCAGGGAAATGCTAAGGAATCATGACGGGATGGCGAAAGGCACTCGCATCTCGAATCAGACGGGGCACAGTGGAACGGGCCCTGAAGGAGAGAGGGCAGCATGAGCGATCCCTATAGAGTGTTGGGGGTTTCACCCAACGCAAGCGACGAAGAAATCAAAGCCGCTTATCGGGAGCTGGCCCGGAAGTATCATCCCGACTCTTATGTGGGCAATCCTTTAAGTGACCTTGCCGCCGAAAAGATGAAGGAAATCAACGAGGCCTACGACGCCATCATGGCGATGCGCCGAAGGGGTCAGAACACCTCCTATCAGAACGGTTACGGCGGCCAGCAGCAGTCCCAGTTTTGGGACATCCGCAGACTCATCAACGCCGGCCGCATCACCGAGGCGGAGGAGCTGCTGGACGGAGTGCCCCACCACATGCGAGATGCGGAATGGCACTTCCTCAAGGGCAGCATCCAGTACAGCCGGGGGTGGATGGAGCAGGCCTATGAAAACTTTTCCCGGGCGGTGGAGATGAACCCCAACAACCGGGAGTATCAGGCGGCGCTGGGGCAGCTTCAGTGGCAGAGGGCCAACGGGCGGCCTCATAACGTCTATCACATGGGCTCGGTGGACAGCTGCTCCATCTGCGATGTCTGCACCACCCTGTACTGTGCCGACTGCTGCTGCGAGTGCATGGGCGGCGACCTGATTCGCTGCTGCTAAATCATAGTGGTATTTGGGATATGAGCAGAAAAAGCACACAAGTTGCGTTGGGCGGGATGTTTTCCGCCCTTTGCGTTTCCCTGATGTTTATGACAGGGCTGATTCCCTTCGGCACCTACGCCATTCCCATGCTGGCGGGCGCCATGCTGATTCCCGTGGTGGTGGAGCTGGGGAAAAAAGCGGCGGTGATGGTTTACGTCAGCGTGGGAATCCTTTCGATTTTTGTGGCGGCGGATAAAGAAGCCGCCATGATGTTTCTGGTCTTTTTTGGCTATTACCCCATCCTCAAGCAACCGTTGGAGTGTTTGCCCAACCGGGTGTTGGAATACCTGATGAAGTTTCTGGTGTTCAACGCCTCGGTGGTAGGGGGATTTGCCTTTGTCTTTTACGTGCTGGGGATGCAGGAAATCCTGGAGGGGCTGGAGGATTTCGGCCGGTATACGGCTGCCATTCTGCTGGCCTTTGGCAATGTGGTTTTTTTCCTCTACGACGTGGCCCTTACCCGGTATTACACCCTGTATGTCTGGTGGTTCCGGCCCCGGATTCTGCGGCGGTGAGCGCCGCGCCAACCGCTTTTTCCACATTCGGCCTTGGGAGGAAATATGTCTCGCTTTTGTACCCTGTGCAGTTCCAGCAAGGGGAACTGCTATTACATATCGGGAGGCGGCACTTCGCTGCTGGTGGACGCCGGCATCGGGCCCCGAAACCTGAAAAACGCCCTGGACAGTTTGGATGTCAGGCTGGAGGAACTGCGGGGGATTGTCATTACCCACGAACACACCGACCACATCAAGGGCCTGTGCTCCCTGACTCGAAAGCTCAAATTGCCCGTTTACGCTTCCGCCGGCACGTTGTCCGCCCTGGAGGCCATGGGCGCGGTGCCGCCGGAGGCCGTTTTCATCGAACTTGCCGGCGAGCAGGAGTTGGGGGGCATCGGCATCCGCTCCTTTCCAACGCCCCACGACGCCGTCGACCCGGTGGGGCTTCGCTTTTCCATGCCGGACGGCAGGACGGTGGGGATTGCCACCGATTTAGGCCATGTCAACGATGTCATCCGCACCGCATTGACGGGCTGCGACCTGGTTCTGCTGGAATCCAACTACGACCCGGCCATGCTGCGGGCCGGAAGTTACCCCTGGCCCCTCAAGCGTCGGGTGGAAGGGGAGAAGGGCCATCTTTCCAACGAAGCGGGGGCCCTTTTGGCCACCTACCTGGTCCAGCGGGGCACCACCCGGTTTGTGCTGGGCCACCTGAGCCAAAACAACAACCTGCCCGACCTTGCCTACCTCACCGCCAAAGAGGCGTTGGAGGAATCAGGTGCCCGGGAGGGAATCGATTTCCTGTTGAGCGTGGCTCCCGCCCAAACCGCCCATCCCATCATAGTTTTTTAGGCAGAACTTTCCAAAGCCATTGGAGAATTTTGTGGTTTATGGTATGATGGAGCCAGGAGCAATACCAAAGGAATAAACGCAAATGTTGGAGGGAACAGCTTGGTACATCTTGGCGTGGATTTAGGCGGCACAGGCATCAAAGTGGGACTGGTGGACGACGAGGGAAAGCTGCTTGGTTCCCTTTCGGTTCCCACCAACCTTCCCCGGCCTGCGCAGGCCATTTGTGAGGATATTGTAAAAACTGCCGCGCAGCTTTTGGAGCAGAAAAAGATAGGCTGGGAACAGGTGGAGGATTTGGGAGCCGGGGCTCCCGGCACCGTCAATCCAGACGAGGGGATTGTCATCCACGCCGTCAATTTGGGCTGGTGGGATTTTCCCCTGCGGGAGGAGCTGACCCGCCTTTTACCCCGGGAAATTCCGGTTTACGTTCACAACGACGCCAATGTGGCGGCGGCGGGGGAGTACCTGGTGGGCAGCGCCAAAGGAGCCGCCAGTGCGGTGGTGCTCACCATCGGCACCGGAATCGGCTCGGGGATTATCCTCAACCACCGCATTGAATCGGGCCATTACTACGGCGGCGGCGAATTCGGCCACATGGTGATAGTGCAGGGGGGAAGGCCCTGCAACTGCGGCAGGAAGGGCTGCTTTGAAGCCTATGCTTCCGCCACCGGGTTGATTCGCTTGACTCAAGAGGAAATGGAGCGCAGCCCCGAGAGCCTCATGCACTCTATCGCGGCAAAGCAGGGCAAAGTCAGCGGCCGGACGGCCTTCGACGCCATGCGGGCGGGGGATGAAGTCGGCAAGCGGGTGGTGGATTTGTTTTTGGACTATCTAGCCTGTGGCATTGCCAACATCATCAACGCCCTGCAGCCGGAAATGATTTGCATTGGCGGCGGCATTTCCAAGGAAGGGGATACCCTTCTTAAGCCGCTGACCGAAAAGGTCAACCGGGAGCTTTACGGCGGCTCCCAGCGGCCCACCACCCGGCTGCAAATCTGCACCCTCGGCAACGACGCGGGGATGATTGGCGCCGCCATGCTGGGCAGGATGCAGCAGGCAAAAGACTGAACCGGCCGGACAGAAAAAGTCTTACCCCTTTTGGAATGAATGCCAAACTTTTTGCAATACTGAAAACAGTAACACACAAGGGGGAAAGCTTTATGAAAAAACCAAAAATTGTGGCTATCGTGGGCTCTCTGCGGAAAGATTCCTTCAACCGCCAACTGGCGCTTCTGGCCAGGGAAGCGGTGGGGAACCGGGCGGACTTTGAGCTGCTGGAATACGCCGACGTCCCCATGATGAACGAGGATATGGAGTTCCCGCCGCCGGAGCCGGTACGGCGGGTGCGGCAGGTTGTGGCGTCCGCCGACGGGATTTGGTTCTTCACCCCGGAATACAACCACTTTTTCCCCGGGGTGCTGAAAAACCTCATCGACTGGCTGTCAAGGCCTGCCGAACCGGGCGGGGGACAGGTGCTGGACGGAAAGCCTGCCGCCATCAGCGGCGCGTCCCTCGGCATGTCGGGAACGGGGCTTGCCCAGGACCATCTGGTCACCCTCATCAGCTTTTTGAACATGAAGGTGATGAACTTTCCACGCCTCACCATACCCGATGTCTGGAAGCAGTTGGACGACCGGAAAAAGCTGAAGCTTTCCGACAGCGCCACTTTTCTGCAAAAACAAGTGGATGCCTTTTTGGCATTTTTGCAGAATAACCAATGATTTGATTAAAACCGCCAACCTTCCGGGAGGCGGTTTTTGCGGTTTTTCTTTTGGCGGTTTTATGTTATAGTAGTCTTTGCAATTTGACAAAACTGCCAATGATATTGCAAGTAGGTGATGGAATGGAACACGCACTGTCCCGGGTGGAACTGTTGCTGGGAAGAGCAAATTTGGCCCGCCTTGCCCAGTCCCGGGTGGCGGTGATCGGACTGGGGGGCGTCGGCTCCCATGCTGCCGAAGCTTTGGCCCGCTGCGGAGTGGGCGCCCTGTTGCTGGTGGATAGCGACCGGGTCGCTATTTCCAACCTCAACCGGCAGCTGCTGGCCACCACCCAAACGGTGGGACAGCCCAAAACCCAGGCCATGGCGGAGCGGATTGCCTTGGTGGCGCCCCAGGTTAAAGTGGAGGTTAAAGAGATGTTTGTCCTGCCGGAAAACGTCTCGGAGTTGCTGGAGCCTGCTCCCGACTACGTCATCGACGCCGTGGATACGGTGTCCGCCAAACTGGCGCTGGCGGAGGAGTGTGTCCGGCGCAACATCCCCCTCATCAGCTGTATGGGAGCGGGCAACAAGCTGGACCCCACCCGCTTTCGGGTCGGCGACCTTTACGAAACCCGGGTCTGTCCCCTCTGCAAGGTGATGCGCCGGGAGCTGCGCAAACGGGGTGTTGCGTCCCTCAAGGTGGTGTGGTCCGACGAGGAGCCCCGGTCGGTCCACCCCGACGCCTGCCCCACCGAAGCCCCCAGGCAGGGCAAGCGCAGCGTGCCGGGCAGCGTCTCTTTTGTGCCCCCGGTGGCGGGGCTGATTGCGGCGGGAGAAGTGCTGCGGGATTTGATTGGGGAAACGCGGGAGGCAAAGTGACAAAAGTCCGCTTGATACAGCGGTTTTATTGACTTTTTGCATGAGATAATGTAGAATAACAGGATAGGTTATCCCGCGTATCAGCGGCGGTATGGCCAAAGCCGATGGCAGTAAGTTTAGGAGGGCGGACATGGCGAACAAACTATTGGCACTGACGCTATGTCTTTTTCTGCTGGGAGGATGCGCCTCCATTTCCATGAATGCCGAGGATCTGCTGGTTCCTCCCCGCCTGAATCAGAGGCAGACCATGGTGGAGGAAGCCTTGCAGGCTACCGTAAGCCCCGGCAGCATATTGTATCAGTATCCTCAGCGGGGAGAATACCGCTCGCCCTTTGTGTTCTTTGATATGGACAACGACGGCCTGCAGGAAGCCATTGTCTTTTACACCAACCGCGCGGGAGACGAAATGGTCCGGGCCAAGGTGCTGCGGGAAACCAAAGACGGCTATTTTCAGCAGGTCCGGGACATTACCGGAAACGGAGACCAGGTGGATTTCGTTCAATTTTCCCACCTGCTGGATCGGGAAAGCTGCTCGCTGCTGATTGGGTGGCACAATTCCCGCAAGGGCACCTATACCCTGGGAGTGTACGCCTATCGGGACGGCAACTGGTCCCGGGAAGCCCAAATGGCCTATGAAAGTCTGGATGTGGACGATTACTTTGGCGACGGGCTCAACGAAATCCTGCTGATTCGGCAGGACAGCTCCGACTACTATCAGCTCACCCTGTTGGGCCGAACGGTGGACGGCCGCCTTTCCACCCTGGGCGAACTGGCCCTTTCCCCGGATATGGTCGCGGTGCTCCAGATGTGCCGCGGCCGGCTGGACAACGGCTACGCCGTCTACATCGACCAGTTGCGCGCCGATTCCTTCACCGCCACCGAGGTGGTGGCCGTTACCCGCAACGGGCTGCAATCTCTGGTGGGAGAACTGAATTTTGAGCTTTACAGCGAAACCTTCCGGGAACAGGAAGTGTTGAGCGTGGACTTGCAGGAGGACGGCCTTGTGGAAATTCCCACCCATTCCGAATTGCCGGGCTATCTTTCGGAAGACGAGCTGGAGCCTCCTCCTCTGACCAACTACCTTCGACTTACCACCTCCGCCGAACAGTCCGGCTACTCCTTCCAGCGGGTTTACTCCGCCGCCGTCAACGAGGAGGCTGGGTACCTGGTGTTTTTCCCGGAGCGTTGGCTGGGGAACGTCACCATCCGGCGCCGGCCGGAAAGCAACGAGTGGCGCTTTTACAAGGTGGACCCGGTGACGGATTTCGCCACCACCGAGCTGTTGCGGATTGGGGTGTATTCCATCCGGGACTATCAGGACCAGTTTACCAAAAACTATATTGATTTGGTGCAGCGGGGGATGTTCCAGTACAAGGCCTACATTCCCGCCACCACGGAAGAACCCCTTGCCATCACCGAGCGGGAGCTGGAAACCCAGCTGTTCATGTTGTTGTAGCATCCATTTTCCGCCCGGCATCCCACGCGCCTGTTGCCCGGAACGGCAGGAGCCGCCGGCTCTTCCTTTCAGGCAGGTTGCGCAATAACTTAGACGAGGAGGACGGAACGATGAAAAAGATTCTGATAGCAGAAGACGAAGATGTCATTCGCGATTTTGTGGTCATCAACCTGCGCCGGGCCGGATATGTGGTAACCGACGTGGACAACGGGGAAAAAGCTCTGGAGGTTTTTAAGAAAAACGACGGGGACTTCGACGTTGTTCTTTTGGACGTGATGATGCCGGGAATCGACGGCTTTGAGGTCTGCAAGCAGATTCGGGCCGCCTCCAATTCGGTGGGAATCATCATGCTTTCGGCCAAGACGCAGGAAATGGACAAGGTTTCGGGCTTGATGCTGGGAGCCGACGACTACGTGACCAAACCTTTTTCTCCCACCGAGCTGCTGGCCCGGGTGGACGCGGTTTACCGCCGGGTTTCCATGGCGCGGTCCGCCAGCGAGCCGGCCAGCCAGATTGTGTCGGGCGACTTTGTCCTCAACATCAAGAGCCGCTCCCTCACCAAAAAGGGCAAACCGGTGGATTTGACCCAGATGGAATTTCAGATTATGGAATTCTTTATGTCCCACCCCAACGTGGCCATGGAGCGCAGCGAAATTTTGTCCCATGTATGGGGAGAGGACTACTACGGCGACGTCAAAATCGTGGACGTCAACATCCGCCGCCTGCGGATGAAAATTGAGGACGACCCCTCCAAACCCAAGCACATTCTCACCATCTGGGGCTATGGATACAAATGGGTGGACTGACCCTGCCACAGCCAGCCCTTTGACGTTCCAACTGTGCGCCGGGCAACCAGCCAGCCCGGCGTAACTGCTGCTTTCATTCCATCCCGAAGGGAGATGACGATATGGCCATCAAGCGAATTACCCGGCGCTGGCTGTTCAACAGCTTCGGCGTCATTGTCGTCATCATTCTGGTGATTGAAATCGCGGCAGCCATCGGCATTGCCAACTACTACTACAACTCGGTGCGCCAGACCCTTCTTTCCCGGGCGGATTCGGCCAACATTGTCTTTACCCGTTACGCCGAAGACAAAACCCAGGATTTTCAAACCCAGGTGCGGGATTACGTCATCTCCTTTCCCGCCAAGGACAAAATGGAAATGATGGTGCTGGCGGAGGACGGGAAGATTCTCTACACCTCCAGCGGCTTTGAGCCCGACGACAAAACCACCCTGGACGACTTCCGGCAAGCCCTGGTCTCTCCCGACCGTTCGGGTTATTATGTCGGCCAGATGGGGGAGGAGCGGGTGATGGCCGTCACCATGGTGCTTTCCCTCCCGGGCAGCAATATTTCGGCGGTGCGCTTTCTGGTGTCCCTCGCCTATGTGGACCGCCAGATTGCCTGGATTATCAGCGGCCTGGTGGTGCTGGGCTGCGTCATTCTGCTGCTGGTCCTCTTTTCCAGCTCCTACTTCATCAACTCCATCGTCAACCCGGTGGGCGAAGTGGGGGAAACCGCCCGGCGCATCGCCCAGGGCGACTTCCGCGCCCGCCTGACCAAGAAAAACGACGACGAAATCGGCGAGCTGTGCGACATCATCAACTACATGGCGGAGGAGCTGGGCGCCGCCGAAACCATGAAAAACGACTTCATCTCCTCGGTCTCCCACGAGCTGCGCACCCCCCTCACCGCCATTCAGGGCTGGGGCGAGACCATCCTCTCCGACGGCGGGGAGGACAAGGAAACCCTGCAAAAGGGAATGAAGGTCATCCTCAGCGAAACCGAACGCTTAAGCTCCATGGTGGAGGAGCTGCTGGACTTTTCCCGGATGCAGAGCGGGCGTCTGAAGCTGATTATGAGCCGGATGGACCCGGTGGCCGAGCTTTCCGAAGCGGTGATGATGTACACCGAGCGGGCCAAACGGGACGGCATCCACCTCATTTACGAGGAAGGGGACATCTACGCCCCCATCCGGGGAGATAAAAATAAAATCCGGCAGGTCTTTGTCAATGTCATCGACAACGCCATCAAATACTCCGACCCCGGAGGAACCGTCACCGTCAACGCCGAAATTGTCCAGAACAAGCTGGTCATCACCGTATCCGACACCGGCATCGGCATCAAGGAAGGCGACTTGGGCAAAGTAAAAACCAAGTTCTACAAGGCCAACTCCACCCGCCGCGGTTCCGGCATCGGGCTGGCGGTAGCCGACGAAATTGTCACCCGCCACAACGGCACCCTGGATATCCAGTCCCAGTACGGCAAGGGAACCACCGTCACCATCACCCTGCCCATCATGAAAAAGCAGGACGAGCTGGCGGAAATCAACGATGCCGCCGAGGGGACTTCTTAAGAGAAAATAACACCGTTTGGATGAAAATCATATAATATCCAGAAAGGATTTTACCGAAACAAAGCAAAAACCTTTATCACATAACATTGCTGCAAGCAAGGATTGGAGCCAGCTTTGAATCAGAAAAACTTTAAAACCTCCATTGGAGGGCAAGCCCTGATTGAGGGCGTGATGATGCGGGGCCCCGCCCTTTCCGCCATGGCGGTGCGCCTGCCTGACGGCGAAATTGAAGTGGAAACCTGGGAGACCGGTTCCGCCAAAAAGTGGTATAAGAAAACTCCGTTTATACGAGGAGTATTTAATCTGTTGGATTCTCTGCTCTTCGGCTACAAGTGTTTGATGCGCTCCGCCTCCAAAGCGGGGCTGGAGGAGGAACAGCCCTCCAAATTCGAGCAATGGTTGGCCAAGCGGCTGGGCAAGAATCTCACCACGGTGGTGTCCGCCTTTGCCCTGGTGATGGGCGTCGGCCTTGCCCTTTTGCTTTTTACGGCTCTTCCCGCTTTATTGGTGAGTCTTTTGGGTAAACTAGTAGAGATTTCCCCCATGGGCAAGTCTCTGCTGGAGGGGCTGTGCAAAATCAGCGTCTTTCTCGCTTATCTGGCGCTGGTGTCCCGCCTGCCGGATATTCGCCGGGTCTTTGAATATCACGGGGCGGAGCACAAGACCATCGCCTGTTACGAAGCGGGGCAGGAACTGACGGTGGAAAACGTCCGGGTCCATTCCCGGTTTCATCCCCGGTGCGGCACCAGCTTTTTGCTGATTGTGCTGGTCATTTCCATTTTGGTGTTTTCTGTGGTTTCCTGGGAAAGCGTTCTGCTGCGGGTGGTGCTGAAAATCGCTTTGCTGCCCGTTGTGGTGGGCATTTCCTACGAGATCATCAAATATGCCGGCCGCCACGACAATCCGTTGACCCGAGCGGTTTCCGCCCCCGGCCTTTGGTTGCAGCGGCTGACCACCAACGAGCCCGACGACAGCCAGATTGAGGTGGCGATTGCCTCAATGTTGCCTGTGATTCCAGTAGAAAAAGGAGCCGACCAATGGTAGCAGAAACCTTAAAAGAATTGTATGAAGAAACGCTTGCCGCAGCTCCCACCTCCTTTGAGGCCGGGGAGCTCTTTACCCACGTCACCGGAGTAAAACCCCTCGACGCCGACGCCCGCCCCGCCACTCCCGAGCAGAAAGAAAAGCTGGAAACGCTGCTCAAACGGCGGGGAGCCGGCTACCCCTTGCAATACCTGCTGGGCGAGTGGGAGTTCTATTCTTTGCCTTTTAAAGTAGGACCCGGAGTCCTCATTCCCCGTCAGGACACCGAAACTCTGGTGGACGCGGCCTTAAACGTGCTGAAAACCATGGATGTGCCAACCCCCCAGGTGCTGGATTTGTGCTCCGGCACCGGGTGCGTGGCCATCGCCATCAAGCACAACTTCCCCGCCGCACAGGTGACCGCCCAGGAGTTTTCTCCGGAAGCTTACAACTACCTGCTTCAGAACATTGAACTCAATCAAGTGGATGTCACCCCGCACCTTTCCGACTTGCGGGAATACACCCACCCCGTTCCGGTGGACATGGTGGTTTCCAACCCCCCGTACATTCCCCATTACCAGTTCAGGGATCTGCAGGTGGAGGTGGGTTACGAGCCCCTGGCGGCTTTGGACGGCGGCGAGGACGGCCTTTATTATTTCCGGGCCATTGCCCGCCGCTTTAAGGAACAGCTTCGCCCCGGCGGCGCCCTGCTGATGGAAATCGGCATGGGGCAGGAGGAAGACGTGGCCACCATTTTGCGGGAAAACCACTTTGAAGACATTGTCTTTCATAAGGATTTAAACGGCATCATCCGGGTAGTGGAAAGCCGCAACAGCGCCAAAAGAGCCTAAAAAGGGACAAGCCTTCCCTGATGGCAACGTAAGAACCTGTATTCAGAGCGGCTTTCCGAAAAATGGTTTCACCCGAACCAGAGTCCATAAGGCGCAAGGCGTCAGAAGAATAAATGATAGGCCCATATGAGTACAGATTCGAAAGC
>JAKPGH010000229.1 GCA_029550985.1 Bacillota bacterium | reverse complement strand
GGAAAAGTTCAGGGAAAGAACCGGGATATGGCCCATCCCGTTTTTCTCCAAAGCCTTGCGGAGCAGATAGATGTAGTTGGAAGCCCGGCAGCCTCCTCCCGTTTGGGTAATCAGCAACGCCACATGGTCCAGGTCGTATTTGCCGGATTTAAGGGCGTCGATAAACTGGCCGATGACCAAAAGGGCGGGGTAACAGGTGTCGTTGTGGACACTTCGCAGGCCCTCGTCCACAATGGCCCGATGCCTGGTTTTCAGCACCTCCACCCGGTAGCCGTGCTGGCCCAGCACCCCCTTGAGCAGCTCAAAGTGAAAGGTCAGCATATCGGGAATCAAAATGGTGTGGGTCTTTTTCATCTCCTCGGTAAACACAGGCTTTACAATCAAACCGTCTTTATCGCGCACCAACTGTCACCTCCCTTTCCTCCATGGCGGCCAACAGGCTGCGCAAGCGGATTTTGACAGCGCCTAAATTGTTGATTTCATCAATCTTCAGTTGGGTGTAAAGCTTGCCGCCCCGGCGGAGAATATCCTTGATTTCGTCGCTGGTGACGGCGTCCAGCCCGCAGCCGAAGCTGACCAGCTGCACCATTTCCATGTGGGGCTGCTTTACGGTAAAGTGGGCGGCATTGTACATTCTGGCGTGGTAGGTCCACTGATTGAGCACATTATAGGAATGTTTGCCCTCCAGATGGGCGACGCAATCGTCGGTGAGAATGACAAACCCCAGGGAAGTCAGCAGCTTGTCAATGCCGTGGTTGATTTCTGGATCCACGTGATAGGGCCGGCAGGCAACCACGATGACCTTATTATTATGCTCCCGGGCGTAGTCGAGAGCCGCCTGGCCGGCCTCTTCCACATCTTTCCGGAAGGCGGCGTAGGCGGCGTAGGCGGCCTTTGCCGCTTTTGCCACCTCGGACTTTTTCAGGTTGGGAATCACATCCCGCAAAATGCCATAAATCCGCCCCACAAAGAACTTTTCGTCCGTAAGGCTCAGGTGGGGGTACAAAAAGCGGGTGCGGTGGACGCTTTCCACATTGGCGGCAATGGATTCGGGGTAATAGGCCACCACCGGACAGTTGTAGTGGTTATCCGAAATGCCCTCGTCAAAGTTGTAGGTCATGCAGGGATAGAAGATGGCGTCCACCCCCTTTGCCACCAGCTCCTCCATGTGGCCGTGGACCAGCTTGGCGGGATAACAGACGGTGTCGGAGGGGATGGTGTGCTGCCCCTTCATGTAAAGGCTGCGGCTGCTCTGCCCCGACAGCACCACCTGGCAGTCCAACGAATCAAAAAAGGCGGCCCAGAAGGGCAGGTTCTCGTACATGTTGAGCACCAGGGGAATTCCCACCCGCAGGCGGCATTTTTGCCGGTTGCCCTCGGGAATGGAGTTTAAAATCCGCTGGTATTTGTAGCCGATCATGTTGGGCAGATGGCCCGTCTCGTCGCCTCCCGCGCCCCGCTCGCACTTGTTGCCGGAGATAAACCTTCTGCCGTCGGCAAAGGTGTTGATGGTCAGCGAGCAGCGGTTGGTGCATTTGTGGCAGGTGGCGGCCACCGCTTTGTGGGAAAAGGCGGCCAGCTTCTCCTTGGTGATGAGGGTGGTGGGGCCCTTTTTGTTTTCCTTGGCGTAAAGTGCCGCGCCATAGGCCCCCATCAGCTCCGAAATGGAAAGGCGGGTGACGTTGCGGCCCAGCTCCTGCTCAAAGGAGCGGAGCACCGCGTTGTTGAGGAAGGTTCCCCCCTGCACCACGATGTGCTCTCCCAACTCGTCGGCATTGCGGGCGCGAATCACCTTATACAGGGCGTTTTTAATTACCGAAATGGCAAGGCCGGCGGAAATATCCTCCACCGTGGCTCCGTCCTTCTGGGCCTGCTTGACACTGGAATTCATAAAGACGGTGCAGCGGGTGCCCAAATCCACCGGATTTTTGGAAAAGAGGGCCAGCTTGGAAAATTCCGCAATGTCGTAGCCCAGACTTTTGGCAAAGGTTTCGATAAAGGAACCGCAGCCGGAGGAGCAGGCCTCGTTGAGGATGATGCTATCCACGGCGCCGTCCCGCACGGTAAAGCATTTGATGTCCTGCCCGCCGATGTCGATGATAAAGTCCACATCGGGGACAAAATGGCGGGCGGCGGTGTAGTGGGCCACCGTCTCCACCAGGCCGAAGTCCACCCCGAAGGCGGCCTTCATCAGCTCTTCGCCGTAGCCGGTCACCGCCGAAGCGTCGATGGTAATCCGGTCTGCGCACAAATCATAGAGGATGCTCAGCTGCTCCCGGATGACGGGCACCGGGTTGCCCCCGTTACCCACATAATGGCTATACAGAATGCGGCCCTCGTCGTCCAGCAGCACCAGCTTGGTGGTGGTGGAACCGGCGTCGATGCCGAGATAGGCGGGGCCGGAATAGGCGGCAATATCCCGCCGCTCCACCGTATTGGCATCGTGGCGGGCTTTAAAGGCCAAATACTCCTCCTGGCTTTCAAAGAGCGGGGGCAAGCAGTGGATGGCGGATTCCTTGGAGGGCTCCCGCTCCAGCCGCTTCATCAGCTCGTCGTAGGAAATGGCGGTCTTGTCGGGTAGGCTTCTGGCGTAATAGGCGCTGCCCAGCGCCACAAAATAGGGAGCCAAACGGGGGAAAACGGCGTTTTCCTCGGTCAGGTTCAGGGTTTCCAAAAACCGCTGCTGCAAGCCCTTTAAAAAGCTGAGAGGTCCCCCCAGAAAGAGAACCTTGCCCTCGATTTTTCTTCCCTGGGCCAATCCGGCGATGGTTTGGTCCACCACCGCCTGAAAAATGGAGGCCGCAATATCCTCCTTGCGGGCCCCTTGATTGAGCAGCGGCTGAATGTCGCTTTTGGCAAACACCCCGCAGCGGGATGCAATAGGGTAGATTTTTTCCGCCCGCAGGCTCATGGCGTCCAGTTCGTCGGGGGTGACATCCAGCAGGGTGGCCATCTGGTCGATAAAGGCGCCGGTTCCTCCGGCGCAGGTGCCGTTCATCCGCTCTTCCAGCGTTCCGCCCAAAAAGATGATTTTGGCGTCCTCTCCCCCCAGTTCAATGACCACGTCGGTGTCGGGCACCGTCCGGCGGACCGCTCCCGCCGTGGCGAACACTTCCTGGACAAATTCCAGCTCGCTGTCCCGGGCAATGCCGAGGCCCGCGGACCCGGTCACCGCTATCTTGAGAGGATGCTCCTTGAGCAGAGGTTCCAAAGACGCCAAATGTCTCAGCGTCATCTCCCTTACCTTGGAGAAATGGCGCTGATAGCTTTTTTCGACGATATGACCTTTGTCGTCCAGTACCACTGTTTTTAATGTGGTGGAACCCACATCAATTCCGACCTGATAACTCATTTGCTCACCAAAACTCAAACCGCCTCCGAAAGAGGCTATGTAACAATTGTTTTGTATAATATACCTTTTTTGTTCCGCGCTCGTCAAGAAAGCTCCGGAAGCACGACAACAAAAGGCATTGCAAGCTCGTCAAGCACAACCCTACTATACGCCAAAAAGGGATAACCGTCAATAAAGGTTCTGTTAAGGTTTTGAGACATATCGAACATTTCATCGGGGCTGTCAATTTCTGTTGGAACTTTAACCAAACTCCAGCAAAAATAGAAAAAGATGCATGATTGTTTTGGATTTCGAGCACACTATGAATAGAGGTCGCCACCCTTTGGGTCCGACCCAACAATACATTGGAGGAACCACCTGTGAATACCATCCGAAAAGCAACTGCCATCGTCCTACTGCTGTGCCTTACGCTGGCCGGCTGTCAGTCTCGTGAAGGAGGGGATGAAACCTCCATCCATATCAGCATCCCGGAAGAATCCTACGCTTTGGACCCCAGCGCACCTCTCATCGGAGAAAGCTCGGAAGCGGAAGAGGAAAGTTCCGAATCGGAAGAATCCGGGCAGGAAAGCTCGCAGTCGGAAAGTAGCGAAGATTCCGCTCCCGCCATGAGCACCGACTTTGGGGCCTTCGCCCAACTGGACGCCACCAAAAAAGGCTGGGGGTGGGGTGGCGCCGGCCGGGATGAACGAAACCGCCCCATTAGCCCCTTAGTCCATCAGGAAAAGCTGGGCAAATACGACGCC
>JAKPGH010000316.1 GCA_029550985.1 Bacillota bacterium | reverse complement strand
TTTTACGAGGAAATTCCCGGCGCCCGCAAAAAACTGGAAATTCACATTGTGGATTCCGGCACCTACTCCATGGCTTACGGATGGCCCACCATCCAGGCGGCCAAAATGGCCAAAAGCGGAAAGACCGCGGAGGAAATCCTTGCCTGGCTTAAGGATTACTTTGCCTCGGTGGAAGTTTACCTGGGGTGCTATACGCTGGAATACGCCAAAAAATCGGGGCGCATCAGCGCCGCGGCCGCCTTTGTGGGAGACGTGCTGGGCCTTCGCCCCGTCATCGCCATGATTGGCGGGGGCACCAAAGTGGTGGATAAGGTGCGGGGCGAAAAGAACGTGGCCTCCCGCCTGTTGCAGGCCTACCTGGAAAACTGCGCCGACTTCGACACTCCGCCGCTGGTGGTGTACGGCAAGGATCCTCAGTACGGCCAGGACCTGGCGGAAGCCATCAAAGATAAAATCGGGTATATGCCTCCGATCTATCGGGCGGGAGCCTGCATCATCACCAACGCGGGACCCCGTATGCTGGCGGTCATCTGCAAGGGAAAAAAGAGAAGCTGACATGATTCTGGTATAAAACGAGGTAATTTTGCCCATGGTAAAGGTGTTGGAACCAAACCCTGCCATGGGCAACCGATTGCTGGGACGAAAGGACATACTATGCCGGAACGACTATACATGGTGATTCCCTGTTACAACGAGCAGGAAGTGCTGCCCGAAACGGCCAAGCGGCTGAAAGCAAAGCTGGAGGACCTTATTCAAAAGGGAAGAATTGCCCCCAACAGCCGGATTCTGTTTGTGGACGACGGCAGCCGGGACCGCACCTGGTCCATGATTGCCGAACTCCACCGGCAGGACAAGCTGTTTTCCGGGGTAAAACTTTCCCGGAACCGGGGGCATCAGAACGCTCTTCTTTGCGGTTTGATGACGGCCAAGGACCTGTGCGACGTCACCATCTCCATGGACGCCGACCTGCAGGACGACATCGACGTCATCGACGGCTTTTTGGAGGAGCGGGAAAAGGGCTGCGACATCGTCTACGGTGTACGCTCCGACCGGGAAAGCGACACCTTCTTTAAGCGGGCGACGGCCCAGGGCTTTTACAAAGCCATGAAGGCCTTGGGGGTGGATGTCATCTACAACCACGCCGACTGCCGCCTGATGAGCCGAAGGGCTCTGGAAGGCCTTGCCCAGTTCCCGGAAAAGAATTTGTTTTTGCGGGGAATGGTCCGGCTTATCGGCTACCCGTCCGCCATTGTCACTTACAAGCGGGCGGAGCGGTTTGCGGGAGAGTCCAAGTACCCGCTGAAAAAAATGCTCTCCTTTGCCTGGGACGGCATCACCTCCTTTTCGGTCAAACCTTTGGAGCTGTTGGGGGTGGCGGGCGTCGCCATCACGGTGGGAAGCCTTCTCATCAGTTTGTACAGTGTGCTGGCCCATCTGTTTGGTTGGTCCTTCCGGGGCTGGAGCGCCCTGATGGGTTCCCTGTGGTTTATCGCGGGAATGCTGCTGACGGCCCAGGGTATATTGGGAGCTTACATCGGAAAGATTTACGCCGAGGTAAAGGACCGCCCCCGCTATCTGGTGGAAACCATATTGGACGAATAAGCAACACGGAACAGCGCGGCGCTGTTCCGTGTTTTTGCGTTGTAAATTTTGGAAGAAGCTTTTTTTATAGATATTTTATGGTTGCGCATACTAACCATATCCTCAGAAAAACGGAGGTGACGTTATGGCAACCACGCCTTATGACGACCGGATGCTTTCCATGGACGGGGAAAAGTACATGCCCCCCGATTTGTATTATGAGACAAAAACGCCGAGCAGCGACGAATGGGACGAATTTTTGCGGATAGAGGGTTTGAAAAAACCGGAAGACAGCATTTACCCGAACTTTCTGGAATACTGGATGTTCTGGTCCTAGCAAAAAGCGAGGGAGGGAAGCGTTTGCTTCCTTCCCTCGCCCTGCGGCCGGCCTGCTTTTTCACGCCAATCACATTCCACAAGCCGAAGGGACGGAGCGTTTTGCTCTGTCCCTTTTTGCAAAGAGCGCCACTCCTTACAGGATGATGCAGACAAGGCCGCCGCAACCTTCGTTGATGATGCGTTCAATGGTTTCCTGCAGCTTTATTCTGGCATCGGCAGGCATCCGGTAGAGCTTGTTGTGGAGCCCTTCGTTAACCAGCTCGTGGAGGGATTTGCCAAAAATGTTGGAGGACCAGATCTTTTCGGGATTTTCTTCAAAGTCGTTGAGCAGGAACATCACCAGCTCCTCGCTTTGCTTTTCGCTGCCGACGATGGGGGAAATTTCGGTGGTGATGTCCGCCCGCATCATGTGGATGGAGGGGGCGGAGGCCCGCAGCTTGACGCCGTATTTGCCGCCCTGATTGACAATTTCCGGCTTTTCCAGGGTCAGCTCATCCAGGCTGGGCATCACGATGCCGTAGCCGGTGGCGTGGACTTCTTCCAGCGCGCCCTTGATTTTGTCGTAGCTCTTTTTGATGCGGGCAAGCTCGATCATGGTGGGCATGAGGCCCGCTTCGTCGTCAATTTCAATGCCGGTGGATTCCCCGAGAATCTTGTAGAACAAGCTGGTGGGGACGGTGATGCTCATCTTGACGCTGCCCTGGCCCAAATCGATGTCGTCCACCCGGTGGCTTTGGATGTGCTCGCAGTTGCCGAGGTTCTGGAACACCATCTCCACATCCCGCACGTGCTCCACGTTGCGGGCGCAGTCCTGAATGCAGCCGTAAACGCTCTTTTTCAGCCAGTGGTCCTTTTCCAGAGCGCAAATCCAGCCGGGAATGTCCACGCACACTTCCTTGACCGGGAAC
>JAKPGH010000304.1 GCA_029550985.1 Bacillota bacterium | reverse complement strand
CCCACCGTGTCGGGGATGTTGACGGTGGTGGCGCCCGCCTCGATAACCGCCTCCAGCACCTGGTAGAGGAACTCGGGGCGGGAGCGGCTGGCATCCTCGCAGGAAAACTCCACGTTGTCGCAGAAGCTTTTGGCCAGCCTGACGCCCTCCACCGCCCGGCGCAGCACCTCGTCCGGCTCCATCCGCAGCTTGTATTTCATGTGGATGTCGCTGGTGGCCAAAAACACGTGGAGCCGCGGATTTTTGCTGTACTTAACCGCCTCCCAGCCCTTTTGAATGTCGTCGGGAACACAGCGGCACAGAGCGGCTACCGAGCAGTTGACATTCTGGGAAACCGCCCGCACCGCCTCAAAATCTCCGGGGGAGGCGGCCGGAAAACCAGCTTCTATGACATCGACGCCAAGGGATTCCAGATGGCGGGCGATTTCCAACTTTTCCGAAAGGTTGAGGTTGACGCCCGGAGTCTGCTCGCCGTCCCGCAGAGTGGTGTCGAAGATGATGATCCTGTTGTTCTGTGTCATAATGATCCCTCCTAATGTTGTTCCACACATTCGCATAGGAGCAGGTGGCGATATAACAAAAGCCTTCGTCCTGAAATACTTCAGGACGAAGGCTGCAATGCTCTTCGCGGTACCACCTGAATTCGCGTATGACAAATACGCGCACTCGCCAACGATACGGGAGAACCTCTTCCTTCTCCGATATCGTGTCCCCTGTAACGGTGGGCATCCGGCACGACATAATGACAAAGAGTTTCCTCTTTGCGTTCCGCCTGCTGCTCCGGGAGGAGTTCCCAACATTGCCTTCATGAGCCGTCTCAGCAACCCGACCCTCTCTGTATTTCCAGCAATTGTGGTACTAGTTCCCTTCTACGCAATTGAGTGTGTTAAATTGTCAGATACGATATCACAGAATTTTGAAAATGTCAAGAGCAAGTTTTTTGTTTTTTGGAAGAAAAGCCTTCACCGCCCGCGGGAGAAAAAACGAAAGAAGCGTCTATTTTGAACGAGAATAGACGCTTCTTTTGTATTTCTTAACCAAATTATATTTCATACTAAAGCAACGGGACAAGCGCGTTTTCCAAAAATGCAGGGGACTTTAAGCTTATCCCTTTTGCCGAACAAAATCTCCGATTTTTTTATCCATATTGGAGATGTGTTTGGTCAGCCACTCAATCACCATTTTGTTGGCGTTGATGATGACGGTCAGATTCCCGCCGGATTCTTTGTATTGACTGCGCAGCTTGGTCAGCTCGGCGATAAAGGCGGTGTGAGCCCGCTTTTGCTCCTCCAGTCCGGGATAGTGGATGCTGAGCATATACTGTTCCTCGTCGGCAAAGTGCTTTTTGGTGTAGCTGTCCAAAAAGTCCAGCAACTCTCCCACATATTCCTTTGCCTGATTGTTTTTGCCTGCTTCAAACAGTTTGTCTGCTTTTTCAAACCACGTTTTATGCTGTTCATCAATGAGCTCTACACCAACAGACAGCGAGGGTGTCCAAGGCATATTGACTCCTCCTTATCAGGTCAATCTTTAACTTCTCCTTGTAGTCTACAGCATTTTGCCAAACGATTCAAGATTTTTCTTCCTATTTTTTGAAAGATTGCCAAATATTTTTCCAATATGCCCTTATACGCCTTTTTTCAGCATCAACTTTGCGCACTTGTAGACATCGCCACAACCCAAGGTAATGACCAAATCGCCTTCCTCGGCGTTGGCCAGCACATAGTCGGCAATTTCCTCAAAGGTGTTGAACCACACCGAGCCCGGAACCTTTTCCGCCAAATCCTTGGTGTAGATGTTCCAGGTGTTGTACTCCCGGCCCCCCATGATTTCGCTCATCACCACGCGGTCGGGGATTTTCAGCGCCTGGGCAAAATCGTCCAGCAGCAGCTTGGTGCGGGAGTAGGTAAAAGGCTGGAACACCGCCCAAACCTTGTTGTACCCCATCTGAACGGCCACGTTGAGGGTGGCGGCCAGCTCGGCGGGGTGATGGGCGTAGTCGTCGGCAATGGTAATGCCCCGCACCTTTCCCAGAATTTCAAAGCGGCGGCCCGCCCCTTTAAATCCGGGAACGGTCTGGGCCAGCTGCTCCGAGGTGACCCCCACCGCCTGGGCCGCGGCGCAGGCCGCAAGGGCGTTGAATAGATTGTGCCTGCCCGGTATGTGCAAATCAATTTCGGTCAGGGTTTTGCCTTTGTACACCAAATCGAAGCGGGTATGGGAGGGGTCCACAACCCGGATGTTTTTGGCGGTGTAATCGTTGCCCTCCTCCAAGCCGAAGGTGATAAGCTCCTTGCCCTGCAGCCCTTCCACCGCCTTGCGGGTGTTGGCGTCGTCCCCGTTGTAGATGACGGTGTGGGAGGCAAGGTCCGCAAACCGGTGAAAGGACCGAATCACATTGTCCAAGGTACCGAAATAGTCCAGATGGTCGGCGTCCACGTTGAGGATAACGGCAATGTCGGGGGAGAGATGCAAAAAGGTGTCCACAAATTCGCAGGCTTCCACCGTCATAATTTGGCTGTTGCCTGCCCGGCCGCTGCCGTGGATGAGGGGCAGCTTTCCTCCGATGACGGCGGTGGGGTCCAGCCCGGACGCCACCAAAATCTGGGTCAGCAGCGCGGTGGTGGTGGTTTTGCCGTGGGTGCCCGCCACACAGATGCACTGGTTGTACTGCCGGGTCAACCAGCCCAGCACTTCGGAGCGCTCAAACACGGGAATTCCCTGTTCCTTGGCGGCCACCAGCTCCGGATTGTCTTTCATAATGGCGGCAGAATAAATCACCAGGTCGGCTCCCTCCACCTGATGGGCTCTGTGTCCCAGGTAGACGGTAATGCCCATTTCCCGTTCGGTGTCGATGGTATCTCCCGTATTGTTGTCCGAACCCTGAATCTGGTGCCCCATATGGTGAAGAATCTGCACCAGAGGAAACATGCCGGAACCTCCGATGCCGATGAGGTGAATTCTGCGCTTCTGCGAAAGCAGTTGATCAAGTTCTGTCATGCCAATAGCTCCTTTATTGCTGTTCCCGTTTAGGCTACCGATAACATTATACATTGGCGGCCGGGGAAATAATCATATTTGGTGGAAAAAATTGTATTCCGGCGCATACACTGTAACAAATCTGTATAAAAGCGCACCGAAGGACAACAATATTACTGCAAATAAAAATTTGGCGGCCAATAGTTTGCCCCCGCACGCACACTGGCGACCGCTACACTATAACCCATGTCAACGGGAGGTTACTTGTTTGAACATCACGGATATTCGGATTAGACGGACTTACCAGGACGCGCGACTCAAGGCTCTGGTTTCCATTACCATCGACCACGATCTTGCCGTACATGATATCAAAGTAATCGAAGGGCCGGAGCGATTGTTTGTCGCCATGCCCAGCCGCAAAGATGACAATGGGGTGTTTCGGGATATCGTTCATCCCATTACCCCGGAGGCCCGTGCCAATCTGGAAAAGGCAATTCTGTCTGCCTATCACGAATATCTGCAGCGGATGCAGGCAGAAGCGCAGGGGGCTGAGTCGCCGGAGCCGGCGGAATGAACCGGTAACTATCGAGAAAACCAAGCTGTAATTTGGTTACAGCTTGGTTTTTATGTTGCATCCATTGGCTTATGGGAAATCTATACATATTCGGTCTGCTGATGGAGAAGGCTGCACAAATGGTAAAACTCCCGATAGCATCGGTTGCCCTCCTCGACGCGACGGGGGTTGTCTTCCTCCCCGCACAGGCGGGCATAGATGCGGCCGATTTCGTCGTCGACGCAGGTTTCCGAGCGCTCGCAGAGTATGTAGAGGGAATAGGCCGCCATATCCCGCACATGCTCCGCCAAAACGGGAGTTTCCGCTTCCAAATCGGCGTAAAAGACATTGAGAGCCGTTTGAGCCAGAATGGAGTTGGGGGAAAGGTCGGCAATCACCCGATTGACGACATAGGAATACAGCACCGCTTTGTGATGCTCCCGCACCGCCAGCTCTCCCTGGAAGTTAGGGTCGTTGAGGTTTTCCGACACCCTCTCTCGCAGCGCCAGGGCAAACCGGCTTCCCAACCGGCGGGCTTTTTCCACATTGCCGGAGCTTTTTTGTTCCAGGTAGGCTTTAGCCTCCGCTTCTCCCGCGTCGGGAGGCGCAGGCTTAAAGCTGTCCCCCGCTATTTTCATGTCCTCGTCCCCCGCCATCGCCAACAGACAGGGCAGAGCGCGGTTACTTGCCGCAAGGAGGGTCATTCCCGCCAAAAAGAACAATCCCAGCTCAAGCATCCTCCGTTATCTCCCCTTTTTCCAACACCTCGCCCAAGGCTCTGGCCAGCTGGTCTGGGCAGGAAGTGGGCTTGTTTTCGCAGCGAATGCCTTGCAAAAGCTGCTGAACTTCCCGCGCTTTGCGTCCCCTTACCAACGCCCGCAAGCCCTGGGTGTTGCCGTCGCACCCGTTGGTAAACCTGACGTCCCGAATAATGCCGTCTTCCGAAATATCCAGAAAGATTTCCCGAGCACAGGTGCCGGTGGTCCGATAGGTATAGGTCATTTCGTTGGTCGCACTCCCAATCGCGATACTTTTACTGCTACATTATAGCACGCTGGAAGCCTGCCAGTAAAGGGATTTTCCCGAATATTTGACGGGAATTCCCATCATACGGGGAAGCTTATCCCTTCACCCTATATCTATGCAGGGACAAACCTTTTATGCTTTTTTCCCGGGATTTTCCATTTGTTTATAAAAATAAAGCCCCCGAATTCGGGGGCCTTATTTTAAGGCAATTATACGTACAAAAGGGAATTCAAAGTGTCCAGATTGAAGTCGCCGTCCGCCGGAAGGCCATGCTGCAACTGATATTCGTAGAGGGCCTGGGCGGTGGCGTCATCGTAGACTCCGTTGGGAGCCTGCCGGTAACACCCTTTGTAAAACAGGCGAACCTGAAAGAGATAGGTGATGTTTCCTTTTGTGCTCCCCTTCACATAGTCAATGCTCTTAAGGCGCTGAGCGGCCTCCTCGGAAAGGGTGGGGGTAATTTTGTAACTGGTGCCGAACTGACGGTTTACCTCGGTTTGCAGGCCGATGTTGATGGCTGTGTTCATCAGCTCCATGTTCAGCGTGTCCAAATCAAGGCCCGCATTGTAGCGTTCGTTGAGGGTTTGCTTAATTTGACGGGAAATGGCGGCGTCCACCTTAATTTGTTTGCGGACAGCCCAGTCGTCGTAAGCCACGTTCAAATCCACCCGCCCGCTGATGCCGGAAACGCTGCCGTAGGAGGTGTACTGCCAAATGGCTTGTCCCAAATCGGGTTCTTCCTTGTAGTTTGCCACCCAAAGCTTGTAGTCCCCCAGGGCATTGAGGTCCAGATGGTCCCGGAAGAAGTTGGAGTAGCTGTAAAGCATCACATCATAGCCCGCGCTTTTGACTTCTTCCAAAAACAGCTTGCACAGACGAGTCAACTCGGAACGGGAAAGGCCGCGGTGCGCCTCCACATCCAACGCCACCGGGTAGGTGATGGTCACTTCCTTTAATTGGGAAATAAACAGTTTTGCTTCCTTCATCATAGACTGATAGTCGGTGAATTTGGCGTAGTGATAAGCACCCACCAGCAGTCCCTCGTTGTGAGCCCCCAGGGCGTTATGTACATAAGTTTCGTCCTCTTCCATCCCCAAAGAGGCCCTAACCATAACAAACTTTACATCGCTTTTGGCGACCTTGGCCCAGTTGATGTTCCCCTGATATTTGGAAACATCGATACCCGCAATGCCACCCACCGCCTGCGCGGCTTCCAGAGTCTTGATGGTGACAGCTCCATAAGCCTGCAAAGGCGCCGCCAGCGTAAAACACAGCATCATCATTGTTGCAAAAACAAGAGCTACGCTTTTATGTATCCTTCCAGTGTTCATTTACAACCTCCCAATCCAATAATTGTCAAGCTTCGACCACTTTCGCAGCCATATAATGCCATAAGTATAGCAAAATTCCCAAAGTTAAGCAAGCAGGTCCCTCAGGAATATACTGCCACAACCTGCTCGATTTCTGTTGAGAAAATGCAATTTTTCTGTTTGTTTGGATATCATTCAATTCTGGTTCACAATTTTGACATAAAATATAAAAAACATCTTGACTGGAGTACCGTTTATGAACCGATATGACTGTATCATTGTGGGGAGCGGCCCCGCCGGTTTGGAAGCGGCGGTCAACCTGTCCATTCGGGGCAAGAGCTTTTTGCTGTTCGGAAACGAAAACCTTAGCATCAAACTGGAAACCGCCCCCCGCATTGACAACTACCTGGGCTTCCCCGGCATTTCGGGTCGGGAGCTGCAGCGGCGGTACCGGGAACATTTGGCCAGCATGAATATTCCGCTGCGCACCGAACAGGTTAACCTGGTTTACCCCATGGGGGACTATTTCTCGGTGGCCACCAACAAAAACACCTACGAAGCTTCCACCGTTATTTTGGCAACGGGCACCTCCCCTGCCAAGCTGCTGCCGGGAGAAGAACGGCTGCTGGGCCGAGGAGTGGGCTATTGCGCCACCTGCGACGCCCCTCTCTACCGGGGCAAGACGGTTGCGGTGGTGGGCTGGAGCAACGAGGCGGCTTTGGAGGCCAACTTTGTGGCGGAACTAGCGAAAAAAGTATACTACCTTCCCGTGCGAAAATTCTCGCAAACTCTGCGGGACAATATACAACTGATCACCAGTCCCCCGGTGGAAATTCTGGGGGAACATCAGGTGGAGGCAATGCGAACCAAAACCGAAACCATCCCGGTGGACGGGGTCTTTCTACTGCGGGACAGCATTGCCCCATCCGCGCTGGTGCCGGGAATTCAGGTGGAAAACGGCTATATCGTGGTGGATGCGGATATGCAAACCAATTTGCCGGGCTGTTTTGCCGCCGGCGACTGCACCGGAAAGCCCCATCAGCTGATGCGGGCGGCGGGCCAGGGGCAGACGGCGGCCCTTGCGGTCACCAGGTATCTGGACCGCAAGGCGTCGGAACAATAAAATTGTCCTTCCTTGCAAACCATAAAAAATCTGGGTATACTATGGACAACCCCTTTAAAAGGGTAGCCAAACGTTAGGAAGGACTGGAATCAATGCTGGAATTGAATCAAGAAACGTTTCAGGATTTCATAAAAGGCGAAACTCCCGCACTGGTGGATTTTTGGGCGCCCTGGTGCATGCCCTGCCGGATATTCGCCCCCGTGCTGGAGGATTTATCCGACGAGCTGGACGGAAAGGTGGAATTCGGCAAAGTCAACATTGACGATAACCCCGACCTTGCCTCCCAGTACGGCATCACCACCATTCCAACCATCATCCTCTTTCAACAGGGAAAACCAGTCACCCAGATGATTGGCGTACACTCCAGGGAAAAGGTCCTGTCCACCATCACATCTCATCTGTAATTTCTTAAGGCAGACAACAATCCAATAACGAGGGAGCGGGGCTGCAGTCCCCTCCCTTCTTTTTTTGCCTCGGCCCACGCAGCAAAAATCAACCATTTCCTCACTATAACAATAGATTACCTTTGACACCGGAACGGAGCCTTTATGATTATTTCGCTTGAAAATATTGAAAAAAGTTTCGGAGCCGCCCCGGTTCTGCGGGGAGTCAGCGCCCGCATCGAAGACGCCGACCGGATTGGCCTCATCGGCCGCAACGGAGCGGGAAAAACCACCCTGCTCAACATTCTGTACGGCAGTTTGGAGCCGGACGGCGGAACCGTTGCCCGGGCGGACAAGACCATCGGCTTTTTGCGGCAGAACAGCGGGCTTTCCTCCGGCAACACCATTTGGGAGGAGATGCGCTCGGTGTTTGCCCCGCTGCTGGAAGCGGAACGGGAACTGCGCGCTCTGGAACAACAAATCGCCCAAACGCCGGTGGAGGACCCTGGCTATTCCCAACTGGCCGCCCGGTATGCCCATCTGCAGGGGCTGTTTGAACAGCGGGACGGCTACCTCATCGACGTGAAAATTCGCACCGTTCTTTCGGGCATGGGTTTTGCCGACACCGACCCCCAAACGCCGGTGGAGGTGCTTTCCGGCGGGGAAAAGACCCGCCTTGCCATCTGCAAGCTGCTGTTGGAGCAGCCGGAGCTTCTCATCTTGGACGAGCCCACCAACCATCTGGACTTCCGCACCCTCAACTGGCTGGAGGACTACTTGCTCGGCTACAAGGGAGCCCTGCTGGTGGTTTCCCATGACCGGTATTTTCTGGACAAAATCTGCACCAGTATTTGGGAACTGGAAAACCACGAGCTCATCACCTACCCCGGCAATTACAGCCGCTATGTGCTGTTGAAAGAGGAGCGGCTGGAGCGCCAGCAGAAGGAATGGGAAATCCAGCAGCGGCAGATTGCGGAAATGGAAGAGTTCATCGCACGGAACATTGTGCGGGCCTCCACCACCGCACGGGCTCAGTCCCGCCGCAAGGCTTTGGAAAAGATGGAGCTGGTGGAGCGCCCCCGCCCTCCCGCACGTCCGCCCAAGCTGCGGTTTACTTATCGGCGGGAGCCGGTCAAGGACGTCCTTACGGTGGAAAACTTAACCCTGACGGTGGGCGAGGGCATGGAGCGGCGGACTCTTTGCTCTCGTCTCAACTTTCACGTCACCAGAGGCGAAAAAATCGCCCTGGTGGGAGCCAACGGCATTGGAAAAACCACTTTCCTGTCGGCTTTGGTGGGGCTTGTCACCCCTCAGTCGGGAAGGATTGAGTGGGGCGTCAACACCGAGGTCAGCTACTTCGAACAGGAGGAGTTCGGCCTTCACTCCAACAAAACCGCTTTGGACGAGCTGTGGGACCGGTTCCCCCAAAAAACGGAGCAGGAACTGCGCACCGTGCTGGGCAACATGGGCTTGACGGGGGACGCTGTCTATAAAAAGGTGGGCGAGCTTTCCGGCGGGGAGCGGGCGAAGCTGAAGTTCGCCATCCTCACGCTGCGGTGCGGCAACGTGCTGGTGATGGACGAGCCCACCAACCACCTGGACCTGGCCTCCAAAGAGGCGTTGGACAAAGCCCTGCAGGAATACACCGGCACTTTGTTGGTGGTTTCCCACGACCGGTATCTTCTTAACAAGTTTCCCGACAAAATTGCCGAGATGCACCCCGACGGCATTCAGATTTACAAAGGCAATTACGACAGCTACCTGGCCGCCAAAAACGCCGAGCCTCCCGCCCCCAAGCCGCAGCCGCCGGAAAAGCCGGCCAAAACGTCCTCCTACCGGGGGAAGAAGCAGCGAAGCGAGGACGCTGCCCGCCGGCGGGAAATTTCCCTTTTGGAGCAGGAAATCGAAAGGCTGGAAGGGGAAATTGCCCGGTTGCAAGGGGAAATCTCCAGTCCTGAAGTGGCGGCGGATTATCAGCGGCTGCAGCAGGCCTGCGACACCCTGGAGGAAAAACAAAAGGCCTACGACCAGGCCCTTTCCCGCTGGTCCCTCCTTTTGGAGGAAAACTAATGTACCGCAACCATCGCAGAGAGACGAGGGGACCATATGAAATTTGAACGCAACGACAAATACACCACCATAGCCATCTACGCCCTGCTGGTGATTATTTGCAGCATTGTTTTTTACCAGGCGGTGCAAAACCTGGGGATGGTCAGCGGCTTTTTGGGCCGGGTGGCGGGTTATTTGCAGCCCATCATCAACGGCATTGTGTTTGCCTTTCTTCTCAACCCTCTGCTGCGCTTTTCGGAAGACCGCCTGCTCTCCCGTTTGGCCATCAAGCCCCTTCCCCGCCGGGTGGTGGGGCTGATACTCACCTATCTGATGGCCTTCGCCTTTGTGGGCTTCTTCTTTGCCCTGGTGGTGCCCCAGATTTTTGCCAGCATCCAGAGCATCCTCAACAACCTGCAGTTCTACTTTAAAACCCTGGAAAAGTGGGATATCGGCATCACCAATTTCATTCGGGACTTTGGAGGGAGCACCGAATTTGAAAAACTGGTCATCGGCATTCTTTCCCAAATATTGGATTCCCTGCGGAATTGGGCGGCAGGCGCCAGCGACTACTTTTACACCCTGCTGCCCAGCGTTCTCAGCGCCACCCAGCGGGTCACCACTTCCATCATCAACCTGTTTTTGGGAATTATCGTCTCGATCTATCTGCTGTGGGACCGGGAAAAACTATTCGCCCAACTGAAAAAAGTTCTGCGGGCCTTTACTTCCGAAAAAGCTTATCGCCTCGTTGTTGACCTTGCACTAGACGCCAACCGTATTCTTAGCGGTTTTGTGTTGGGCAAAGTGATTGACTCCCTGATTATTGGCGTGCTATGCTTTATTGGCATGAGCATTCTCCGGCTGCCCTTTCCGGTGCTCATCAGCTTTATTGTGGGTATTACCAATGTCATCCCCTACTTCGGGCCCTTTATGGGAGCCATCCCCGGTGCTCTGATTATCGCCGTCATCAGCCCCATGCAGGCGCTGTGGTTTTTGATTTTTATCCTGGTGCTCCAGCAGTTTGACGGCAATATTTTAGGGCCAAAAATCCTTGGGGACAGCATCGGCCTTTCCCCTTTGTGGATTATCCTGTCCATCATGCTGTTCAGCGGGCTTCTCGGCGTGGCGGGAATGTTCATTGGCGTTCCCCTGTTTGCCATCATTTACTCTTTGTTTAAGCGATTCGTCTCCTTTTTGCTGGAGCGCAAAGGGGAATCCTCCGATACCTGGGATTATGCGTCCGCCAAAAATCCCCGTATCAAATAGCGTTTCGCGCCAGTTTGTTCCCAAGAAAGGCGATGGGTTTGTTGGATATCCTTTTGTTTAGCATCAACGCCACCCTGCCGGTGGTGCTGTGCATGGCCGTTGGCATTGTGCTCCGTTGGAGAAATGCGGTGAGCGAATCCACCAGCAAGCAGCTTTCCGCTCTGTGTTTTAAGCTGTTTCTTCCCGTTCTCACCTTCAACAACATTCGGTCCATCGATTTTCACTCCGAATTTTCGCCACGGCTGCTTACATACGCTTTTGTCGGGCTCCTCGGAATGTTTTCGGTGCTGCTGCTCCTTTTCTCCTTCATCGAAAAGGACAAGGAATGGCTGGCGGCCTGCGTTCACGTGGGTTTTCGCTCCAACTACATCCTGCTGGGCATTCCTCTGGCGCAGAATATGTTCGGACAACAGGGCGTGCAGATTGCCTCCATGCTCATTCCGGTGGCCATCATTCCCTTTAACTTTTTGACTCTGTTTCTCTTCAGCCTGGTGGACACCGAAAACACTTCCGTGGGGGCGCTGCTGAAAAGCACCCTCTCCAAAGCGGTGCGAAATCCTCTGATTATCGCCATCCTGGCCGGCATTCCCTTTTCTTTGACCGGGTTTGCCTTCCCCACGTTTTTGGAAAAAACCTTGCAGAATATCGGCGGCGTTGCCTCCACCTTCAGTTTGATTACCTTAGGCACCCAGATTGTGTTGGAAAGGAAACAGACGGGGGATATGGGCAAGATTGTCAAGATGACCCTGACGCGCCTGGTATTTGTGCCGGTGGTCCTGCTCTCCATCTTTGTGGCGGCGGGCTTTCGGGGGGCGGAACTGGGAGCTTTGTTTATCCTATTTGCTTCCCCCTGCGCCAACTCCTGCGGCATCATGGCCCGGCAATACAACATCAAGCCGGAGTTTACCGCCCAAATGGTGGGCGCCACCACCCTGTTCAGCGGTTTGACCACTTTTGTGGGAATCACTTTACTGAAAGGTCTCGGATTGTTTTAAAAACAAACATCACCCGCTCCTCACGGCATGGCCGCGAGGAGCTTTTTGTTTTTTCCTAAAGAAGCGACGGGACATGACGAAGAATAAGAAAAGGATATTTTTTCCATTTTATCCGGAAAGGAGAGAGTTGTATGTTGACGCCAGTCGGCAAATATCGGTCCGGAGATTCTTCCATGAGTTATGTCCCTACAGCAAAAGCCGCTCAACCCGCAAACCAGCCCCAAACGTCTCCCGTTTCCAAAACCGACAGCTTCATCAAATCGTCCCAGTACAAGCCAAATTTGGACAAAGTCAACGCCATGAAGTCCCATCTGGCCAACCATGTGGAAGCCTTTCGAGCAATGGTGCAAAAGCTGTTCCAGAAACAGGGCGCCCTGGCAGAGCACACGCTCAATTCCCAGATGGAAATTGACGAGGCCACGCAGGCGCAGGCGCGGCAAGCCATTGCGGAGGATGGAGAATGGGGCGTGGAGCAAACAGCCCGGCGCATTCTGGAATTTGCCAAAGCCCTTTCGGGCGGAGACCCTTCCAAAATCGACGAGTTGCGGGAAGCGGTCAAAGAAGGTTTCGCGGCCGCCGAACAGGTTTGGGGCGGGACCCTGCCGGACATCTGCTATCAAACCCTTGACCGCGTGATGAAGGGCTTTGACCAGTGGGCGCAGGAAACAGCCGCCGCGGAAGAGAAAAAGTAAACGATATGTGATGGAAGGTCTGAATTAGGTATAAATATCCCATAAAAATCAAAAATTAATGGGACATCCTTTTGATTTTTTACCCCTGTATGATATAATTACATAAAATGACTTGTCGATTTTTGCAGCAACGATATGGGGGTAGTACCGTTTTGATTCATTTGAATTCTCTGTTGAAGATGACAGGGGTTAAAAAATATGCGTCAGGCATGGTGATTGCCCGCGAAGGGGACAGCAGCACCACCGAAATGTACGTGATCCTGCACGGCAATGCGGGCATTTACAAAAACTATCAAATGCCGGGAGAAGTGATGACCGGCACCTTGACGGCGGGGGATTTCTTTGGCGAAATGACCCTCTTTGCCGGGAAAACCCGGGCGGAGACGGTGGTGGCTATTACCGAGCTCATCGCCATCGGGATCAACCGCCAGAACATTGGGGAGCTGTTCAGCAACCAGCCGGAACTTACCTTTTCTTTGATGGAAAAAATCTGTAAGCGGTATGATGCTCTCTTCCAGGAACATCAGAAACTGCTGCTGGATACCGGCAAACTGTCTCAGGATGCGGCGTCCAGCGCCGCCAGCCCGCTATTCCCCAAGGAGCACGGCTCCTATACCCTCGCCCTCAACAATCAGTCCGATTGCCTGTATTTGGATACCGTTACCTGTCCTCTGTGCGGAAGCTCCTTTAAACATTTGAGCGTCATTGCCACCAAACTGCGGCGGGAATCCACCGACCCCGACATGCGGGTTCGCTACAAGGACATCGAACCGCTCCATTACGAGATTGTCACCTGTCCCTCCTGCCTGTTTTCCGCCCAAAGCGAAAGCTTTTCCACCGTTTCCAAGGGATTGTGGTCGGCTGTGTTCCAGGCTGTCTCCCCTTATAACAGCGAAAAGTACAAAATCAAAACGGGAGACCAAAGGGATACCTTCACCGTGTTTGCGGGATACTACCTGGCTTTGATTTGCGCTCCCCACTGCTTTGACGAGCATCAGGTGGTCACGGGAAGCCTTTGGCAAAAATTAAGCCGCATCTACCAGGATTGCGGCGACCAAACCATGGTACGCTACGCCTGGCAGAACGCTTTGAAAGATTTCCTCTACGCTTACGAGCACTACACCTTTAACGAGCGCAAGGACGAGCAAATCTGCTTTGTGATTGGAGACCTTTATCAAAAGCTGGGCGACCTGGACCAAGCCCGCAACTTCTTCTTCCAGGTGAAATCCAACCGCTCCGGAAGCCCTCTGATGCGCCGTCAGGCCGACCAGCGTTTGGAGCAGATTCGGGAAATGCGGCAGGGCAGGGAAAATTAGAAAAGAGCAATAAAACCAACAGCGCAAACCGCCTTTATAGCAGTTTGCGCTGTTTTGCGTTATTTCGTTGCCGGTTGAGAGACCAGATAGCGGGGAGTAATGCGGCCGTCGGCGATGGCAAACTCCACCCCTTGATGGGGCAGCAGCCCGTCGGTGTAGGGCGGCACATTGGGGCAATCGGAAAAGAACAGCTTTGCCCCTTTCCCGCTCATCATTTTCAGAATCTCGGGGTGGGCGCTGCCAAAACGGCGGTCGCTGGAAGCGCAGGAAACGACGTACTGGGGATGAATTTGCTCAAACTTCTCCAGGCCGATGCCGTCTATCTGGCTGTGATGTCCCACTTTAAAGATATGGGCCCGAATGTCCCCTTCGATTCCCGCGTAGCCATCCCGGTTGGTATCTCCCGGCAAAAGGATGCGAACTCCTTGGTACTCCAGCAGTAAGACCAGGCTGAAATTGTTCATGGCACTGTCCAGCTTGATCAGGGCAGAGCGGCGGGCGTCCTCATCCGCGGCTTGGTAAACCGCCAAAAACATGTTGACCAGCTGCTCTACCTGTTTGGAGGAAGGCGCCAGCACCTTCAACGTCAGGTCCTGGCAAAGGGTGTAAACCTTGTCGGAAGCGCAAAGGGAGAATATTTTCGTCCCTTTTGCCTCCAAGGTGCTGCACAGGGTTCGGTAATCATTGATGGCGTTAATTTGTTTTTGCAACGCTGTAGTGGGACCAAGGGATAAGGGAAGGCGAGGCATCTTCCTCCAAAACTCTACGGGAAGGCTCTTCCAGAAACGTCCAACCGAAATTTGCTGGGCAACCGGAAGCAATCCACAAAGATGGTCTTCGTGAATATGGGAGCTGACCATCAAATCGATATGGTCAATCCCCCGTTCCTTTAAAAAGCAAGCGGTAGGCGTACGGCCGGTGTTGTTGTCAGCGTATTCGGCAGCCTCTGCGCTGCCACCGTCGATGAGCATGGTGAAGGTTCCGCCGGCATAGGCTGCATCCGGACATTCCACCAAGACGGCCTCACCATAGCCCACATTGATAAACGTCAACTTCATCATTACTGTATAGCCTTTTTGATGTAGAAGCTGGAAAGTATCAATACCAGCACAGTCATGACAATTGCACCGGCACTGCCAAATCCAAACTTGAGGTTTTTGATTCCGTAATTGTATAAGAACTGAGTGATGGTGGCGGTGGAGTTCGCGGGTCCGCCCCCCGTCAGAATGTTGACTTTTTCAAAGAGTCGGAAGGTGTCGATGGTTCTCAGAAGGGTGCACAGTGCGATGCTGTTTTTAATGTTGGGCACCGTGACATTCCAGAATTGCTGCAACACGTTGGCTCCGTCGATGGACGCCGCTTCGTACTGGTCGGAGGAAACGGTCTGCAGGGACGCATACAGAAGCAGGAACACAAAAGGCACATTCTGCCAAACGTCGATGAGCAAAATGGTGTTGAAAGCGGTTTTGATTTCGTGGAACCAGTTATACACCGGAAGCCCCAGCGTGGTGAGTACCTGGGTGGTGATGCCGTAGTTGGGCGAGAGCATCATGCGGAAGCTCAGGGCCACCGTAACGGCGGGAAGAAGATAGGGCAACAGCAACAGCGTGCGCATGATTTTTTGGCCCTTTTTCAGGCTGTTGACAAACACCGCTACAAGAAGGCCAAAAAACATTTCAAACATAACGGCCAGCAGGGTAAATTTTACGGTATTGAATATAGCCTGACGGAAATAGTTGTTTTTAAACAGGGTTATGTAGTTGCCAAAGCCAATAAAGGACGCGCTCTGCTTTAAGTAGTTGTAGTCGGTAAAACTGTAGATAAAGGTAAAGACAAGGGGATATAACGTCATGACCGTGAGGACAATCAGGGTGGGTGCCAGCATGATGTGAGGAAACGCCCGATCCCCCAAGGCTCCTTCGGATAGTTTGTAAGGCTTGTTGGACATGATGAGCCTCCCTGTTCGGTGATTTGTTTACCGCTGTGGGCCCTTCCCTGCAGGCGCAAGGTTGCCCGCAGGGAAGGTGCCAGCGGCGCAAGGGTCCTTGACGGCGAACAGGCGCAACATCAAGAATCTTTGCGATGAAAAAGTTATGCCATCAGAGCTTCCAGTTGAGCTTGAGCGTCGGCAAGGCCTACGTCAACCGTCTTGACGCCGTTGATGATATTGTCCATCTCAGCGCCGAGGATGTTGGTGAACTCGGTCCACTCTTCAATGACAGGACGGTACACGCCGTTTTCCAGAGCGTCGCAAACGGTTTGCAGATGAGGCATCTTGGCCAGGACGTCGGCGTTCTTCAGGCAGGAGTAACGGCAAGGCACGCCGCCGTTGTCAATGGAGGCAAGCTGCACTTCGGGAGACATGATATATTCCAGCAGCTTCATGGCCAGTTCTTTGTTCTGGCTGTTGCGGGTGATGCCAACGCACCAGATGCCGTACTCGGAAGTGGCGTACTTCTGGCCGCCCTTCTTGGCAGAAGGAGGAATCATAATGTAGCTGGCAGCTTTGTCGTCGGCGGGCACGTACCAGCCGGGCCAACCCACTGCCATGGTGGCGGCGCCGCTGTCCAGAGCTGCTACGATATCATCCTTGGACTGAGCTTCGCCGGTGGCGATCAGGTCCAGATAGAAATTCAGAGCTTCCTTAAATTCGGGAGTGTTGACGGTGGGCTTGTTGTCCTTGTCCACAACCCAGCCGTTGAAGGCAAGCAGCAGAGGCAGGAAGTCGGACACGAAGTTGTCGGGGGTATCGCCGCGGAGCAGGAAGCCTTTCTTACCCTGAGAAGCCGCGTTCTTGCAGGCGGTCATAATCTCTTCCCAGGAATCCACGGCGCCGATGTCCACGCCGGCGTTTTTGACGTTCTCTTTGTTGTAGAGCATGACGGTAACGTTGCCGAAGTAAGGAGCCAGATAAATCTGTCCGTTTACTTCGCAGATGGCGGTGGTGTTGGGAATGATGTCGTCGTCAAACTTGTAGCCCAACTCCGAAAGGTTGGCCAATACGTTGTGAGCGGTAAACTCCGCCATCCAGGAGCCGTCTACCATGCACAGGTCATAGGCGCCTTTTTCATTGGTGGCGTCCAGGGCGATCTTGTTGTGGAGGTCGTCGAAGGAAAGATCCAGCACTTCGCATTTGACGTTGTTGGCGGCCTCGAAATCAGGCAGGGCGGCCTTGATGACCTCTGCATATGTACCGCCGCGGAGGATCAGGGTGAGCTTCTGAGGTTCGGAAGACGACGGGGCGGAAGAACTAGCCTGGGAGGATGCCGCCGGAGCGGTAGTTTCTTTGGAGCTGCTGCTCTGCGGGGCACTGGATGCCGTCTGGGAACCACATGCGGCCAGCGTCATAATCATTGCCAATGCAAGAATCATCGCCAGAAACTTTTTCATTTTGTTGATATCCTCCTTTTACTTTTTGGTTTTGGGTGTTTTTATTTTGTTATTCTTTCACAGCGCCGCTTGACAAACCACTGATCAAGTAGTTCTGCGCAAAGATAACAAACAAGGTAATGGGAATGACCGAAACCACGCCTCCCGCAGCCACGAGGCCGAAGTTGGTCAGGTTATCCTCGGTGTTGAGCACCGCCAGGGTCAGAGGTACGGTATAGTTGACGGGAGACTGCACAAAAATAACGCTGTAGGTGTATTCGTTCCAGGCGTACATAAAGGAGAGCATGGCAATGGCTGCGATGCCGGGAGCCACCAGGGGCAAAACAATTCGCCGAAACTGCTGCCATTCGGTGGCGCCGTCGATTTTTGCGCTCTCTTCCACCTCGACGGGGAGATCCTGGAAGAAGCTGATCATAAACCAAATGATCAGCGGCACGTTGATCAGCACACAGGCCATGATGACAGGCACTTTGCTGTTGAGAACCCCCAGCTTGGAAAACATGATGTACAGAGGAATCGTAAAGGCAACGGGAGGCAACACACGCACCAGTAGAACCCAATAAGTGGTGGGCTTTTTAATCTTGAGGCGGAACCGTTGGCGTGCGATGATGTAGGCGGCGCACAAGCCAATGGCAAGAGAAAGCACCAACGAGGTGGAAGCGGTCTGCAAGCTGTTGGCGACGGAGGTGCCGAATCCTCTTTGAGCAAAGAGCTGGATAAAATGCTCCGATGTCAGCGTTTTGGGGATGACGGAAATATGCCCCTTCAACTCTTCGGTGGGGCGAATGGACATGGCAACCAGCCAGTAAATGGGAAACAGGGCAATAAAGAGCAGCAACAGGCTGATCGCACCTTTGATCAGTGTATACCCACGTTTTTTCACAAATGTTCCTCCTTCATGGCATATTCAGGGCGGGGTGCGGTTCCGCTAACTGGAGCCGCGCACATTCAGCCAAGTAGGCAGGACAGTTACCTGTTCTGGAATCTCCTCGCCCCGCATCAATGCCTGCAACTTTTGCACGCAGATCTGCCCCATGCGCATCCGGTCAATATGCACCGAAGTCAGTTCCGGTTCGGTGGTGCAGCAGATGGAAGAGTCGTCGTAACCCACGATGGCAACGTCCCGGGGAATGCGCAGGCCCAAGCGAAGGGCCGCTTTGATGGCGCCCACGGCAATGACGTCGTTGGCGCCGAAAATAGCGGTGGGCGGGTCTTTTTGACGCAACAGCGCCGTTGCAACCTCCACGGCGCTTTCAATATTGGGGTCGGACATGCGGATGTAGCGGGACTCTACCTTCAGCCCATGCTCGTTCATGGCATCTAAAAAAGCATTGTACCGCTCGCTGCAAATATAGGGGGAAAAGCGTCCGGCAATCATGGCAATTTTTTGGTGTCCCCTCTCCACCAAATGCTGAACCGCCTGTCTGGTGCCGTCCCGCTCGTCGGACAACACATAGGGCAGGTTCATGCCGGCGATGCGGTTGTTCACCATCACCACGTGAATGTTCTGGTTCTGAAATTCCAGCACCCGTTCCGCCTTGGCATTGCCCCCTAAAATGACTCCCTCAATCTGTTTGCGCTTGGCGCTGTTGGTCGCCGCGATCCAGTCTTCCTCCGTGGAGATGAGAAGCTGATAGTCGTAGGCATTGCTTTCCTTCATAATGCCTTCGCAGATTCCGGCGTAAAACTCATCCAAAATGGAGGAGTGGGCTTTGCAGATGAGAAAGGCAATTTTGTCGGTGCGCTGCAGCGCCATGGCTCGGGCAATGGCATTGGGGGAATAGTTTAACACTCGGGCAGCTTCCAGTACCTTTTCCCGCGTCGCCTTTTTTACCCGCTCGGGGTAAAAAAACGTGCGGGAGACGGTGGCGGTGGAAACACCCGAAAGCTTGGACACATCCCTTATGGTCGGATTCATATTGTACCTGTTACCCCTTTGTATGTAACCGTTAACATTCTAATTTCCATAAACTTTTCAATATAGTCTAAATTTTTTATAGCATATATCCACATGGCTGTCAACTCCAATAGTTTTGTTTGCATTTTTTTCTGTAAATCTAACAATTTTATTGAATTTTCTTTAAGCAATCCAACGGCGCAAAATGTAACTGTTTACATTCAATGCTTTTCACAGAAGGAAGTTTAATGGAGAAACAAAAAAAATCAATAATTGTGCCGTTACGGAGCAGATTTTTAAAGAAATTTATGTTAAAATAATTCAACACCTCTATTGAGGGCGAGAGAAACGGCTGGATTTTTAGACCCATTTGTTGTTGGAAAATCGGAGGACATCTTACGAGTATGGAACTGCATCTATTGTTGGAAAAGCTGATTCAAATCGCACAAAAAACCAAAACCGATTTTGCTGCAAACATTCGAATGACTCCCAGCGGTCTGAGCAAAATTTTAACAGGCAAGCGCCTTCCCACTTCTCGGGAACGTAAGGTGTTTACCAAGCTGGCTGCAGAATATTTTGCCGAATCCATTTATGCTCCCAACTGCCACTTAAAATTTAAGGATTTGTACCCGGTGATTTACGAGTTTCAATCCAAAAACGAGCTGTTGGCCTTTTTAAGCTATGGCATCGAATATGCAATGGATAAAAATTTTGCCCAGGAAAGCAGCGTAAATTTCGACTATGCGGAACGCGGCTTTTATTTCCTGGGTCACAAGCCGGTGATCAACTGGCTGTGCGTAATTTTATCGGAGTATTTGATGGCACATCAAAGCGGTGAGCCTTTGGAACTGTACAGCACCCTGCCCATGTGGGGTTTCAACTACAACCGCATCCTAAAACGGATTGTGATTACCAATCCAAAGCTGTTGAAGGGCATCACCTTTAATCACATCATCAGCGAAACCCCCATAAGGGAATCCCAAATCAAAAACGTGGAAGGGTTGATTCCTCTCTTCGTCAAAGCCAACGAATACTGCAACTTAAATTTGTGGAGCACTCCCAACCCCTTGCCGCAGCACTTTTTGCTGATTAAAGGCCATGTATTATTGATTCTGGACAGTTTGGACGAAACGCCGTTTTTGACTCCCATTTCGCATAAAAGCTATTTGATTTTGTTCTACAATTCCCTGTTCAAGGATAAACCGAAAAAGATCAGTTTCCGAACCGACGAAGTGATTGCCTATCTCAAAGAAAATCCCCAGCAGGTTGCGGAGCTGATGACACAAACGGAAAGCACCACCTACAGCTTTTTGCCGATGGGCTATCTGCTGGAAAAAGACGAATTGAAACAGATGCATTCCGACGAAACGCTTGTGAATTTCGTCGAGAAGGTGCACCGTGGGTTTCTTGCGGGTAAGATGTACTTTTCCGTGGCCTCGATGGAACGATTGGTGGCCTTTGGAAAGCTGATTGTGCCGCTGCTGGGGACGATGGTGATTCCCCCCAGGGAACGAGCCCGGTACCTGCAGCGCTTCAACCAATTCTTCCAGGATGAGCAGTGGAAAAAAGTCACCCTAATCAACGGCGAACTGGGGGATTTCGCCATGGTTTTCACCCAGGATGCGGCCATTCTCTACGCCGTCAACAGCGACGGGGAAAAATTCCACATTTTCCGCCAGCCCCAACTCTGCGAGCTGCTAAAGAATTCTCTGGCGGCCGAAACCAACACTGTTTTTGAGCTGTCCCCCGATTTGTGGAAGGCTTACCAGGAGGATTTGCTCAACAACCATTCGTATTTGACCCAGCCTTAAATCGCAAATGAAACACCCCTGACGGCCGTCAGGGGTGTTTCATTTTATCCATGGTTTTGTGGGTGGATGCGGCTTTCCAGGAACTTGCAGAGTTCCTCGCCCTTTCCGTTCGAAAGGTGCCCAACTTCCACTAGATGGACCTGGTCATTTCCAAAGAGAAACAGATAGTCTCGAAAAGGCAAAAGCTTTTCAATCGATTCATAGGAAACCGTGCTGGTGCCCGCCGCGTTGGTCACCGTAAATTCCGTATCAAGAAATCGGTAGAGGTATATGACGGATTGGTCTGCTTTTTGCTCTTTCATCAGCATCTTTGCTGCAAAAAACTCCAGAAAGACGGAGAAGAGGAAAATCACACAGCCCGCAAGCAGCAACAAAACGCCTCCAACCAGGGTATCGCTTAAAAGCAACCATGAGGTGCCGCCAATCAACAGCAAAACGCCGATACTCATCATAGCAATGCGCGGCGCGGGACGCACCTTGCGAGTCATGACGGCAATCAACGCCCGATATGCCGCTTCGTCATAAGTGGTATGGCTTTCAAAATAACAGGGCATAATCTCATCTCCTCTCTTTTATTTCTTCCCTTCAAACAATACTCTTATAAAAGTAGCATAACATATTTGCCAAAAACCCACAACGAAAAAAGGATTCAGTGAAAGGTTAAGTATATAGACAAATCCTATACAAGGAATAACCGATAACAATTTTAATTCAAATGAAAATGGAATATAATTAAATTTACATAAAAATTGTGCGAGACGACGAATGCATTTCATCTCATGGAGATATATGGTGGTGGTTGATTAGCGACCCCATCGCAACGGAAAGAGAGGAGTGTTCTTGGTGACACGGTATGTACAGGAACAGGAACGGAGCCTGCCGGTCAAAAAAAGTTGTGACGTGCTGGTGGTAGGCGGAGGGGTTGCCGGCATAGCGGCCGCCATGGCCGCCGCCCGCTGCGGCGCCAAGGTGATGCTGCTGGAGCGGCAATATCTGCTGGGAGGGCTGGCCACCCTTGGAAACATCACCGTTTACATGCCGATGGACGACGGCAAAGGGCATCAGGCGCAGTTCGGCATTGTGGAGGAACTGTTCCGGCTTTCCATCAAACATGGAGCGGAAACCACCTATCCCTCCATCTGGCTGGAGGACGCGCCTTTGGAAGAGCGGTGTAAAACCCGCATGTCGGCGCAGTACAACCCCCACTTCTTCGCCCTGGAGCTGGAAAAACTGCTGACCCAACTGGGAGTGACCATCTTGTACGGCGCTTTGGCCTGCGGCGTCACCATGGAAGGTAACCGTATCGATACCGTCCTTGTGGAAACCGTTTCGGGGCGCAGCGCCATTGCAGCCAAAGCGGTCATTGACTGCACGGGAGATTCCCATATCTGTCAGTACGCCGGCGCCAAAACGGTGGAATTTTCCCAGGGAAGCAAACTGGCCTGCTGGTACTATTATCTCTCCAACGGTCAGGTTCGCCTGCGGATGTACGGAATGCCCGAGGTCACCATTTCCGCGGAAGCACAGGCCACTCTGGCCAGTGCGAAAAACGATAAAGTAGAAATTTCCGACAAGCGCTACAATCCGCTGGACGAGGACCAGCTCAGCGAGATGCTGATTTTGTCCCACCAAAGCATGCTGGACGACATTCTGCAGCGCCGCAGGGAAGACCCTCAAATGGTGCCGGTCACCATGTCCACCATTCCGCTGCTGCGCAAAACCCGCAGACTGGAGGGGGCATTG
>JAKPGH010000294.1 GCA_029550985.1 Bacillota bacterium | reverse complement strand
CTTCGGCGGTCATGCGGCCCTCGTTGTCCACCGGGACCACCATGCCGATTTGAGGATAGTGGGTGCAAACCTCAAAGTCCTCCAAGCCGTGGCCGGGAGCGGTGTGGACGCAGCCGGTACCGGAATCCAACGTGACGTGGTCTCCCACGATGATGAGGGAATCCCGATCCAGGAAGGGATGGCGGCAGACCGACAGTTCCAGCTCTTTGCCGGTGGCGCTGCCCAAAATGGCATATTCGGTGATGCCGGCAGCCTGCATGGTGGAGGCAACCAGCTCTTTTGCCATAATATAATATTCGCCGTTAGCGGATACCGCCACGTATTCATACCGAGGCCCCAGGCAGATGGCAAGGTTGCCGGGGAGGGTCCAAACGGTGGTGGTCCAGATAATCACATAGGTTTTGGAAAGGTCGGCGGCCCCCATCCGCGCAATGACGCCGTTTTTGTCCTCTTTGACGGGGAATTTGACATAGACGGATTTACAGGGATCTTCCTGATATTCGATTTCGGCTTCCGCCAGGGCGGTGTGGCAGTCGGCGCACCAGTACACCGGCTTGAGGTCCTTGTAAATATAGCCCTTATCCGCCATGTCGCCGAAAATTTCGATTTGCAGAGCCTCGTATTCCGGCTTGAGGGTCAGGTAGGGGTTGTCGTAATCGGCCAGGGTACCCAAACGCTTAAACTGCTTCTTTTGATTTTCCACATGGCGCAGGGCAAACTCCCGGCAGTGGCGGCGCAGCTTAACTGGGTCTTGCGCTTCCTCAAAGCCGATTTCCTTAATCGCCTTCAGCTCAATGGGCAGCCCGTGACAGTCCCACCCGGGGATATAGTTGCACTTGTAGCCCGTCATGTTTTTGTAGCGGACAATGACATCCTTAAGCACCTTGTTCAGCGCCGTACCCAGGTGAATGTCGGCGTTGGCATAGGGAGGACCGTCATGAAAAACATACAGGGGCTTGCCCTCGTTGTTCTCGATCATTTTGTAGAATAGGCGATTTTTCTCCCACTGCTCCAACATGACAGGCTCCCGCTGAGGCAGCCCCGCACGCATGGGAAAGTCTGTTTTCGGCAGGTTGAGGGTTTGGTTGTAATCCTGAGCCATTGTATGTTTTCTCTCCTTATCGTCAAGTAAACTACCGCGCTCGTTGCCTTTTTGCAAAGGAGAGCGTGTGAAAAAGCGTTATTTGGTTTATTATTCCTTGCGGGTCAGGTCATATGCTTCGCCAAAGCGCAAAATGCCAAATTTTGACTTGGGTTTGCGCCGCGGAAAATCTTCCTCCTGCGCGTCGCCGGTGGTTTCGCTCTCCGCCGCCACAGGCTCAAAGGCCAGGGTGGCCTCCTGCTCTCCCTCCGACCGATCGCCCTGGACAGGGACAAAGGAAAGCTGAGGCTCTTCCTCCGCTTTTTCCGTGTCGGAAGCCTTGACTTCCACCGTCTCGCCGATACTGGCGACAAAAGGCTTGTCCTTTACTTCGGCAGGTAATTCCGCCTCCGGAATTGCCTGAATCAGCTCAATGTGCTGCTTATACATGGTGAGAATCTGCTCTTTGAAGCGTGCAACCTCCAGCTGCATGCGGTTGAGAGCCATGGCTTCCTTATCGATGCTGGCCCGAGCTTCCTGGGCGATCTCCTCCGCCTTGCGGGTGGCCTGGGCGATGATGGCTTCCGCCTTACGCTTGGAGTCCCGAATCACACTGTCTCCCAATTTTTGAGCACCAATGAGAGCAGCCCGCAGAGACTCCTCGTCCTCCCGGTACTGCTCCAACTTTTCCGCCAGAATTTCCAGCTTGTGGTTCAAATCTTCTTTTTCCTCAATCAGGGACTCAAACTGGTCGGCTACCTCGTTTAAAAAGTTGTGGACCTCGTCGACCTTGTATCCGCCCATGCCCTTCTCGAAGCGCCTGTTGCGAATATCCGATGGAGTCAGCATCTCTTGTTCCCCCTTTGGATGGTTATGGCCCAATCCAAGATTCGAATTGGCCCTTTTATTGATATTTCAGGCAAACCACCGGCAAACGCCCCTTTTTGGTGGGGGGACCGATTTCGCTCACCTTGAATTTTCCATATCCTCGTATGGTGATGATGTCTCCCTGCCCACAGGTGCGGGAAACGCTGTCGGCCAGCTGATGGTTTACGGTCACCAGCTCGCCTAGAATCAGGTCGGCACTTTTTTCCCTGGCGGCTCCCGTCAACAGCCGAACGATGCAATCCAGCCGCAGAGAGGGCACCGTGCCCCTCAGCTCCTGAAATTGAGGGACCGGAGGTAAAAAATCCACCGCGCCCGGTTCCGGCTTGACGCCCACTCCCCCCACCTTGCGCAGCTCGTCCAAAATAACCGAGGCCACGCTTTCCAGCACAAACAGGACACAATTTCTCTGGGACTGCACAATGTCGCCGATGCTTTCCCGAGCAAGGCCCAGGGACATCAGCGACCCAAGGTAATCCCGGTGGGTAAGATTGGCTCCCCGGGGCAAATGAAGGGTGATAGCCTGAATGGGAAAGGCATCTTCTTCAGGATCCTGCCAAGGCGGAAAAAAACCCGCAACCTTTCGCTCGGCGCAAGCGTATCCGCCATACAGAAGGTGTTTTGCTCCCGTTTGGCGGGCGTACTCCTGGGCAATCATCCCCTGGCGCTCGTTGCAAAAAGCGGTAAAGCGGGCAATTTGTTTTGCTTCGCTGATGTGGTGAATGTCCGAAAGGCGTGCCAAGAACTGCCTTTCCTCTCCATCCAGCAGTGAAAGGTTCATTAGAAAAATACACCGTTGCTTTCCAACTCGTCCAGAAGGTCACCCATAATTCCCACGTTGTAGGGGGTGATGATATAAGTGCTGTTGGCGACCCGCTTAATCTGGCCGTTGTTGGCATAGGCCACGCCGGACAGGAAATCGATCAGGCGGCGGGTGACATCCTTGTTTGCCTGCTCCAGATTGAGAACGATGGTCCGCTTGGCGTTGAGATGGTCGGCAATGCTGCTGGCGTCCTCAAAGCGCTCGGGTTTGACCAGCACCACCTGAAGCTGGGTGGTGGCGTGAATATTCACCACTTTATTGTTGCGTTTATCGTCCCGGTCCCGGGCGACGGTAAAATCCGGCACAGCATCGGGAGAAGAATCCTCCTGGGTTTCTTCTCCTTCCTCATAATAATCGTCGTCAGGATACCCGATAAAATTTTTGAATTTATCTACAATTCCCATAAAAAACCTCCAGCCTCTTTCATAAACCCGGGATTGCATTCGTGTCGGCCCGCCGGCTTGCGACCAGCGGCCTGCCGGGTACACCACAGCGCATCCAACATGATGTGGCAGTACCAAACTGCATTGGCTTACAGTTTATTAGGTGTAGCTTCGGCTTCCAAAGATTGCAGTGCCCAACCGCACCAGAGTGGACCCATGACGAATGGCAACGGCAAAATCTTCAGACATCCCCATGGAGAGGACTTCCATATTGACATTATCTATTTTTTTGTCCCTTATGTCAACCAAAATCTCATGCATCCGGGCAAAATACCCTTCATTTTCACTGCTGCTCTTCCAAATGGGGGGAATGGCCATCAGCCCTCGCACTCGAATACCGGGCAAAGTCGCAATTTGACGAATCAGCTCCTCCGCCTGCGAAGGCGCGACTCCCGACTTGGTCTCCTCTTCCCCAATGTTGATCTGCACCAATACATCTGTCGTAACGCCCAATTTCTGGCTGAATTTGGATATTTCCTGGGCAAGTTTGAAGGAATCTACACTTTCGACCATGGACACCTTGCCCACCACCTGTTTGACTTTGTTGGTCTGCAGGTGCCCTATAAAATGGATATCGACATGGTCCTTGTGGTATTCCTCGTATTTTTGGCATAGCTCTTGCGCCTTGTTTTCTCCCAGCAAATCGACACCGGCGGCAATGGCTTCGTTGACGCGGGCGGCAGACTGGGTTTTGGTCACCGCCATCAGCCGAATTTCTTCCGGTTTTCGGCCTGCGGCAATGGCAGCCTCACTGATTTCCCACCGGATACGTTTGATGTTATCAGCAATGCTATTCGATAATTTTTCCATCTTCCAGGTCCGTTCCTTTTGTAATAATTTGGTCGTACTGCCGCAGCGTGGTGGAGTCGTAAGGGTCCACCGGCTGGGCAGAGAGGAGAAATCCAGCTTCTTCGTAGATTGGATCTAGCTTTTTAAAACGCACCACATTGTTTTCCAGCACATACACTCCCCGTTCTCCGTTGTGAAAGCGCAGGAAGGCCGTATCCACCCGCAAACCAGTGTATTGGCTGAACATCAGCTTGATCGGAGCCTGGCGGAGGTTGATGGTGTCGTCGTCCACATAGTTGCAGTGAATGACCAGCACCGCCTCGTCTCGTTCGTTGGAGGTAAGCACCCGGCTGACGGTGGCGGGAAATCCCGGCGTGTTCTCGAACTGGAGGGTAAGAGTTTGCCCTTCCCGCACCCACTGAACGTCATATTTGTCCACCTTCGTCGCCACATACCAATTCTGACTGGTGACGATTCGACCCGAGCCCGGCTGAGTGCGGCGGACGGGCGGATTGTCCAACAGTTCCAGCAGCTCTTCCAAGTCGGCGGTGCGGGCCGTCTCCAGAGGGAGGAGACTTTCCAGCCCGTCGATGGACTTGGCAAAGTAGCCGGAAGCTGGGGCTTTGACCACCATATTCACGTCCTGCCCCGAGGTGGAGCGCAAAGATTCCAGCTCCCGGGTCAGGCTGTCGATTCTTCTTTGGAAGCTGCGCTCCTTGCCGGTGGCAATCTGCCGTTTGTTGAGCAGGGACACTAAGGTGGGCCGCAACGTCTCCACCTCGTCAAAGCGGCGAGAGGCGGACATTTCCACCAGATAGCCCAGTTGCTGCTTGATATCCCGGCCCAGTGCCTCAGCATTGAAAAAGTGGCTGAGAGAAGTGTTTTGCGCCTCCTCCAGCATGGAAATTTCCCATTCCGTTTGTCGCAGACGGCTGCGGTTGCCCCCTCCTGCCGCGGATGAAAGGTATTCCACCACCGGCTGCCCCACCAGCACCCGCTCCCCGTCGTCGTAAAGGCAGCTTTGGATGCCGCTTCCCGTTTCGGTCAGCACCATTTCGTCCCGAAAAACAAGGCCTTCGGCGCTGATGGTTTGAGAGACGGTGTATGTATACACCGTCTCCGTCTTAACCGGGGCATCGAAATACCGTGAGGCCTGAAAGCCCACGTAACAAAACAGGAAGAGAACCAGCAAGGAGGCAATTAGCTTCTCAATCCATTTGCCCTGCATTGTTCCACCTCCTGGGTGTGTTACTTTTCATAGTTTTCTTCTCTTGGAAGTGTAATGCCGCTTTCCTTTACAGTATCCAAAGCCGCTTGCAATAAGCTTTCGTAGCTGTCAAAGGCATCGGCTTCCAGCCAGTGGATTCTCTCGTCCCGCCGCAGCCAGGTCAACTGGCGTTTGGCGTACCGTCTGGTCTGCCTCTTGAGGGTCTCCACCGCTTCTTCCAGGCTCTGCTCCCCTGCCAGATACCCCGCCAGCTCCTTATACCCGATAGCCTGCATGGCGGTGCTTTGATAGCCTTTGGCCAGCAGCGCTTTGACTTCCTCCAAAAGGCCCTGCTGCAGCATTTGGTCCACCCGCATGTCGATGCGCCGGTACAGCACCTGTCGATCCCGGTAACACAGGGCCAGAAAGCACAGCCGGTAAGGGCATTCCCCTTGCTTGGCCCGGCGCTGCCACTCGCTCATGGGGCAGCCGCTTGTCCGGTAAACCTCCAAAGCCCGGATAATCCTTCCCAGGTTGTTGGGGTGAAGTTTTTGAGCTAGGATTGGGTCCACTTCCTGCAACATGGACCACAGGTGCTCGTTGCCTTTTTCCGCCGCCAGCTCCCGCAGCTCCTGGCGCAGAGCAGGGTTTTCCGGAATGGCTTCATCGAAGCGAATGTTGTCGGTCAGCGCGGAGATATAAAGTCCGGTGCCTCCGCAAAGAATGGGAAGCTTTCCCCTGCTGTGAATTTCCGCAATCACCCG
>JAKPGH010000197.1 GCA_029550985.1 Bacillota bacterium | reverse complement strand
AGCGGGAGATGGAAAGCCAGCTGCTGGATAATATGGACATTGAGCGGGAGCGGGGGATTACCATCAAAGCCCGCGCGGTACGCCTCAACTACAGGGCGAAGGATGGACAGACCTATATTTTTAACTTAATCGACACCCCCGGCCACGTGGACTTCAACTACGAAGTTTCCCGCTCGCTGGCTGCCTGCGAGGGGGCCATTCTGGTGGTGGACGCCTCCCAGGGGGTGGAGGCCCAGACGTTGGCCAACACCTACCTTGCCATCGACCACGGCCTCGAGGTGGTGCCGGTTATCAACAAAATCGACCTGCCGGCCGCCGACCCCGAGCGGGTGGCCCACGAGGTGGAGGACATCATCGGCATCCCCTGCCTGGATGCGCCCCGCATTTCCGCCAAGCAGGGAATCAACATCGAAGAGGTGCTGGAGCGGATTGTCACCGACATCCCCGCCCCCAAAGCGGACCCCGACGCCCCTTTGCGGGCCCTGATTTTTGACTCCTACTACGACAGCTACAAAGGCGTCATTGTCTATATCCGCGTGTTGGAGGGCACCTTGAAGGTGAACATGCCCATCCGCATGATGGGAACCGGCGCCGAGTTCGAGGTGGTGGAGGTTGGCACCATGGGAGCCACCCGCCTCAATCCCTGCGACGAGCTTCGGGCCGGCGAAGTAGGGTATTTTACCGCCAGCATTAAAAATGTCAAGGATACCCAGGTGGGCGACACCGTCACCGGCATGGAGCGCCCCGCCGCGGAGCCGCTGCCGGGCTATCGCAAGGCCATGCCCATGGTGTTTTGCGGCATCTATCCCCAGGACGGCGCCAAATACCCCGACCTGCGGGACGCTTTGGAAAAACTGCAGCTCAACGACGCTTCCCTCAGCTTTGAGCCGGAAACTTCGGTGGCGTTGGGGTTTGGCTTCCGCTGCGGCTTTTTGGGCCTGCTCCATCTGGAAGTGATTTTGGAGCGGCTGGAGCGGGAGTTTTCCCTCGACCTGATCACCACCACCCCCAGCGTCATTTATAAATTCGAGCTGACCAACGGCAAAACGGTGGAGGTGGACAACCCCACCAACTACCCAGACCCCTCCACCATTCAATGCGCGTATGAACCCTTTGTCAACGCCAACATCATGACGCCGGCGGAATTTATCGGCTCCATTATGGAGCTGTGCCAGCAGCGCCGGGGCATTTACCTGGACACCAAGTACCTGGACACCGACCGGGTGGAGCTGCGCTACAAACTGCCTTTGGCGGAAATTATTTACGATTTCTTCGACGCCCTTAAAAGCAGAACCAAAGGGTACGCCAGCTTTGACTATGAGCTGAGCGAATACCGGGAATCCAAACTGACCAAGCTGGATATTCTCCTCAACGGGGAAATGGTGGACGCTTTGAGCTTTATCGTCCACGCCGACAGCGCCTACACCCGCGGCCGCAAGCTGGTGGAAAAGCTGAAGGAACACATCCCGCGCCAGATGTTCGAAATTCCCATTCAGGCAGCCATCGGCGGCCGAATCATCGCCCGGGAGACGGTCAAGGCTCTGCGCAAAGACGTGCTGGCCAAGTGCTACGGCGGCGACATCACCCGGAAAAAGAAGCTGCTGGAAAAGCAGAAGGAAGGCAAGAAGAAGATGCGCCAGCTGGGCAGCGTAGAGGTGCCTCAGGAAGCCTTTACCGCCGTCCTCAAGCTGGACGATTGAGGATGCTTCCTATCCCGGCAGGAGGGTTACATCCCGTGGAGGCGCTCCAAATGGACCGACAACCCATTGGGTTATATCTGCACATCCCCTTTTGCCGAAGGGGAAAGTGCCCTTATTGCGACTTTTACTCCCTCCCTTTTGGGGAAGATTTGGCTGATGCCTACACCGCCGCCCTGATTGAGGCTATGGCGACCCAGCCCTTTGGCCCAATGCAGGCGGATACGGTGTATTTCGGCGGCGGCACCCCCTCCTTGCTGGGAGCCAGAAGGCTGGACGCCCTGCTGGAGGCTGCCGTCCGTTTTTTTGCGCTTCCCCGGGACTGTGAAGTCACCTTGGAGGCAAACCCCGAAAGCGTGACGTTGGAGCTGCTGCAAAGCCTGAAAACTGGCGGGTTTACCCGGGTTTCGGTGGGGGTGCAGAGCGGCGTGGACTCCGAACTGACTGCCCTGGGCCGCCCCCACACGGCCCGGCAGGCAAGGCAGGCCATCGAGTGGGCCCACCGGGCGGGATTCGAACACATCTCCGCCGATTTGATGCTGGCCATCCCGGGGCAGGGGGAGGAGAGCCTCCGGCAAAGCGTTTCCTTTCTCACCAGTCTCCCGGTGGACCATATATCCGCCTACCTGTTGAAAATCGAAGAGGGCACTCCCTTTGCCCAAAAGCGGCGGGACCTTTCCCTGCCCGACGAGGACGCCGCCGCCGACTGCTATCTTCTCTGTTCCCGCCTGCTGGAGGAAGCAGGCTTTCCCCGGTACGAAATCAGCAACTTTGCAAAGCCGGGAGGGCAGTGCCGCCACAACCTCAAGTACTGGCGCTGCCAGCCTTACCTGGGGCTGGGGCCCGCGGCCCACTCCTATCTGCCGCAGGGCGCCAAAGGCAGGCGCTATGCCTTCCCCAGGGACTTGAAAGCATTTTTGACGGCGGAAAACCCCTTCGCCCTGCTGGAGGACCAGGGGGAAGGGGGCGGCTGGGAGGAGCGGCTGATGCTGGCCCTGCGGTTGGAGGAAGGCTTTGACGCCAAAACCCTTCCCGACCCGTCGGCTCGAAGGGCGTTGCTGTGTAAAGCTAAAGAGCTTGCCACCCGAAACCTCTGCCAAATCCGGGGGGAAGTCATTTCCTTGACGGGAGAGGGCATGCTCCTTTCCAACAGCGTCACCGTCGCCCTGTTGGAGGCATTGGAATCCGGTTTGGAAAATTACCGTCGGCAATAATACGCATAAAAATATACGAAGCGCAATATTCTACAAAGGCCAACAAAATATGCGGAAAGTCCAACCTTTCCGCATACACCATATCTTATATTTCGCCCATTACAGCTTTTCATCCAAGAGAGCCCGGAGCTGTTTGGAAAGCTCCTCGGTGCTGTGGGCGATGTCCTGCGCCATTTCGTCCAGCAGGGCGGTCAGTTCGGCGCCGGGGCCGGACTTGAAAAAGTCCCGGCTCTTCACCTTGATGTATTGCTTGAGCACCTTGCGCACCCGGTCGGCATCCGGATCGGACCACAGATTTTGCTTGAGGTGGTCCATCACCTGGGCGCAGTCCCGCATCAGCTCCATGTATTCGGTGCGGCTCTGCTCCCGAAACTGACGGATGGTCTTTTGTTCGTCGGCCGCGTCCAAAAATTTCAGCTCGGCCAGGGTGGCTTCGCCGCCCATCTCCTGTATTTTCTTGGCCAACGCGCGGAACTGAGCAAGGCTTTGGGGGCTTTTGGGTAAAATGGCCACCCCCTGCTTAAAATATCCGGCGCCCAGCTCTTTAAGCTTGCGCCAGACATACACCCGGTTCTTGGACGGATTAATGGGAACATTATATCCAAGGGCCAGCCAGATGATCTGCAACGGATCACATCCCTTATGGGCAGATTGCCCAATGTATTCTGGTTTCATTGTAACCATTGTTTGCTTTTATTGTCAAGTGTCGAATTTTGTAAGCCCCTGCGGCCTATAATAGGAGGAGTCAACATGCCAAAACGTTTTATCATCCCTCAGGGATACCAGTCTCGCCTGGATCTTGTGGAAACACAGCTGGCGATTAAAGCCGCCAAGGACATCTTTGAAAAGGAGCTGGCGAACGCCCTGAATTTGATTCGCGTGTCGGCACCTTTGTTTGTACGTCCCTCCTCGGGTCTGAACGACAACCTCAACGGAGTCGAGCGCCCCGTTCAGTTTGACGTGAAGGACTTGCCGGAAGATGTGCAGGTGGTTCAGTCTCTGGCCAAGTGGAAGCGGCTTGCCCTTTACCGGTACGGCATCGCCCCCGGCCACGGCCTTTACACCGACATGAACGCCATCCGCAGGGATGAGACGCTGGATTCCCTCCACTCCATCTACGTGGACCAGTGGGACTGGGAACTGGTCATCAACCGCGAGGATAGAACCTTGGAGTTTCTCTACTCCCTGGTGAAGAAAATTGTCAAGGCCCTGACTCGCACCCAATACCGGCTGTGCCAGATCTTCCCCCAGCTGGACGAGTTCCTCACCGACGACGTCACCTTCATCACCACCCAGGAGTTGGAGGACCGTTACCCCGACCTGCAGCCTTTCGAGCGGGAGTGCGAAATCGCCAAGGAGCACGGCACCGTCTTTATCAGCCAGATTGGAAGACCCCTCAAAAGCGGAAAGCCCCACGACGGCCGCGCCCCCGACTACGACGACTGGAACCTCAACGGGGACATCATCGTTTGGAACCCGGTCATCCAACAGGCCTTTGAGATTTCTTCCATGGGCATTCGGGTGGACGAAAACAGTCTGGCGGAGCAGCTGAAAATGGCCGGCTGTGAGGACCGTCGGGAGCTGATGTTCCACAAGATGCTGCTGGAGGGCAAGCTGCCCCTGACCGCCGGCGGCGGCGTGGGACAGAGCCGCATCTGCATGCTGCTGCTGCAAAAAGCCCACATTGGCGAAGTACAGGTCAGCGAATGGCCCGACGACATGGTGGAGACATGTGCTCAAAACGGCATCATCCTTTTGTAGAGATTTAAGGAAAGAAGAAGGCCGTTTTGTAAAAAGATTGTCCTAAAAAATCTGGAATTTCATAGGAAACAGTTGCATTCAAATTAAAAAAATGGTATGATAACACGTAGCCTTTAACGCCTTGATAGGCTTCCAGCACCGAAGTGGGAGGTGAATAAACGAATGGCAAACACCAAGACTGCGAAAAAGCGGATTAAAGTCATCGCTGCTCGGACCATGCGCAACAAGGCATATCGTTCCAGCCTTCGCACCGCTATTAAAAAAGCCGACCTGGCTTTGACCCATGGCACTGAGGATAAGGCCGAAGTGGTGCGCAGCGCTATCAAAAAGATTGATCAGGCCGTTTCCAAGGGTATTCTTCATAAGAACACTGCGGCGCGCAAAAAGTCTCAGTTGGCCAAGCGCCTCAATCAGGTTCAGGCAGGTTAAGCTGTCCCATTTTGATTCTGCCGGCAACGGCAGCCCCGTCTATCCTTTAGGGAAGTGCGGTGCTGCCTTTTTGCGTTACGCCTGATTCTTGCCAAGGAGGGTACGACATGTTTCGCAAACAGCGCGAAAAGCTGGCCACCTTGCAACCGGGAGATTTGGGTGCCGTGGGCATTTTTGCAGCGGCCATTGCCCTTCTGGTCATGGTGGGGTTTTATGTCGTTGCCCGTTTGGCCAGGGAACGCGCCTACCGGGAAAAGTGGAAAGACTATGTAGACTGCGGTTGGGCCTAGACACAAGCGTTATTGTTAAAAGGCGGATTCGTAAAAACGCGAATCCGCCTTTCTATTTGTTATAATTTGTAGAATCAAGTATAAATATAACGAAACGTATATCATTGTGCAGTATTTTTTCTTGAACAGTTTCCGAGCACAGTACCGGAAAGAAGATTCCCTATGAATAGGCAAATTACTTTACCAGTCCGTATATTTCGACAACGATATCGCAAATAGTAGAATATATTGAACTCGTATTCTTCTTTCGTACAAAGAGCGCCTTTCCGGCTTTTCAAATACTCATCGATACAAAGGCAAGATTATGGTGCAATCGTTGCAAATTGTCGTACTTTGTATAATTTATTTGAAATATGCCGTTCTGTATTAATATAAATTTTGTTTTGCAAGGTCAATCGGATAAAATTTCAAGAAGGATTGCGCTGCCTGCGATATGATTCTGTTTAATATTACTGGTTTTCTTGACGTAAAAGTATATATTCTTGTAAAATATTAGCTATATCTATTATTAATTGATAGAATATTGAAACTTTATAACTAATATATTGCAAAATTGCCTATGAAGCGCTATAATTATTCGATGAATTCGCCAGTGAAAAATGAGTTTTTCAAGAAAGAATGAAGGATTGCACTTCTACGCTTTCGAGATGGCTGTTTTTCAGATTGGCAACACACTTTGTTACGAAAGGAATGTGAAAAATGTCCGGTTACAACCCCTACGATAACGTACTGGCTACCTTGGAGAGTGCGGCGAAAGTATTGGGCTATGAGTCCTCTGAGTATGAAGTGCTGAAATATCCGGAGCGCACGCTGAGGGTAGCCGTTCCGGTTCGGATGGATGACGGCAGCGTGAAGGTATTTGAAGGCTATCGGGTGCAACACAGCACCGTTCGGGGACCTGCCAAAGGCGGTTTGCGGTTCCACCCCGACGTCAACATGGATGAAGTGTCGGCTCTGGCTGCCTGGATGACCTTCAAGTGCGCCGTGGCGGGAATTCCTTACGGCGGCGGCAAGGGCGGCGTGGCAGTCGACCCCAAAAAGCTCTCCAAAACCGAGCTGCAAAACCTGACCCGCAGCTTTACCAAAGCCATCGCCCCCATCATCGGGCCTGAAGTGGATATTCCTGCTCCCGACGTGGGCACCACTCCGGAAATCATGGGCTGGATTGTGGATACTTATTCGACCCTTAAGGGTTCCTTTACTCCCGGGGTAGTGACCGGAAAACCCATCGAGCTGGGCGGCTCTCTGGGCCGGGGAGAGGCTACCGGACGGGGCATCACCATTACTGCCAAAAATGCGCTTAAGGCCCTGGGTCGGGAGCTGAAGGGCGCCACCGTTGCCGTACAGGGCATGGGCAACGTGGGCAGCGTATCCGCCAAGCTCATCCACGCCGCAGGTGCCAAGATTGTGGCCGTTTCCGACGTTTCCACCGGAATCTACAATGCCAATGGTCTTAACATTCCCGATATTTTGGCCTTTGTGGCAGGCGGGAAAAACCTGCTGAAAGATTATAAGGGCGATGTGGAGTTTATCGACAACGGCCAGCTCCTCACCTTGGATGTGGATTTGCTGGTGCCTGCCGCCATGGAAAATATGATCAACCAGGACAATGCCGCCAACATCCGCGCCAAGTTGATTGTAGAAGGTGCCAATGGCCCCACCACGGTAGAGGCCGACGCCATTTTGGAGCAGAAGGGTATTCCCGTCATTCCCGACATTCTGGCCAATGCAGGTGGCGTGGTGGTTTCCTACTTCGAGTGGGTGCAGAACCTCCAGCAGTTCTACTGGGACGAGGCAACCGTCAACCAGCGGCTGGAAAACATCATGAACGACGCCTTCCGAAACGTCTGGGAGACCGCTCAGGAGAAGAAGGTCAGCATGCGCACCGCCGCTTATGTGGTCGCCGTCAGAAGAATTGTGGAAACCCTCCAGATGAAAGGCAGCATCTAGTCTTTCCCTCTGTCATACGCAGCCTTTTCAGTTGCCAAAAAGCAGCCTTTTAAGATATCTCCGGTAGTCGAAGGCTCTCGTCCAAGGGCGGGGGCCTTCGGCTTTTGTATCGCCGCGACGGTTTGGGCAACAGAAAACCCGCCGGTTCAGCCATTGGCTGGACCGACGGGTTGCTTTTGTTAGGACAAACATTACTTCCGGGACATTGCCTTTTTGGCGGCTGCGGCGATGTCGGCGGGAGTCAGGTGGTAGTGTTCCACCAGAGCGGCCGGCTCGCCGGAATGGCCGAAGGTATCCCGAACGCCTACCCGCTCCATGGGAACGGGGTAATTTTCCACCAGCACTTCGGCGACTGCGCTGCCCAGACCGCCAATGATGTTGTGTTCCTCGGCGGTGACGATGGCGCCGGTTTCCCGGGCGGCCTTCAGCAGCAGCTCCTCATCCAGAGGCTTGATGGTGTGGATGTCGATGACCCGGGCGGAAATGCCTTCCTGGGCCAGAGCATCGGCGGCTTTGAGGGCCTGCGCCACCATATAGCCGGTGGCCACGATGGTGACGTCGTTGCCGTCCCGCAGGGTGCAGCCCTTGCCCAGCTCAAAGTGGTAGCCGGGAATATCCTGGGTGATCTGCTCCACGGCAAGGCGTCCGGTCCGCATGTAGCAGGGACCCTCGTGCTCCAGCATGGCCTTGACTGCCAGACGGGTTTCGTTGGCGTCGCAGGGGCTGAGCACCACCATGCCGGGCAGCGCCCGAGTCAGGGAGATGTCTTCCAAAGCCTGATGGGTGGGGCCGTCCTGTCCTACCGTAATGCCGGCGTGGGAGCCCACAATCTTGACGTTGAGGCGGGGGAATACGATGGAGTTGCGGACCTGGTCGTACATTCTGCCGGGGGCAAACATGGCGAAGGAGTGAATCACCACGATTTTGCCGGTGGTGGCAAGACCTGCGGCCACGCCGGCCATGTTGGCTTCGGCAATGCCCATGTCGATGTACCGCTCGGGATATTCCTTTGCAAAAATGGCGGACATGGTGGATTTGCCCAGGTCGGCGTCCAGGGCCACAATGCGGGGGTCCGCTCCAAACTCCTTCAGGGCTTCACCGTAAGCCTGACGGGTTGCAATTTTCTTCAGTTCGCTCATTGAGCGGCCACCTCCTTTTCCAGCCGGGCGATTTCGGCGTCCAGTTCCTGAACGGCCTGCTCGTACTGCTCCTTGTTGGGAGCGGCGCCGTGCCAGTTGTAGTTGTTTTCCATATAGGAAACGCCCTTGCCCTTGACGGTCTTGGCAAGAATCAGGGTGGGCTTGCCCTTGATGGTGCGAGCCTTTTGGAAGGCCGCTTCGATTTGATTCATGTCGTTGCCGTCAATGTGGATGACTTCAAAGCCAAAAGCGGCAAACTTCTGGTCGATGGGGTAGGGGCTCATAACCTTATCGACATCGCCGGAAATTTGCAGATTGTTGTTGTCCAGAATAGCCACCAGATTGTCCAGCTTAAAGTGGGCGGCACTCATGGCTGCTTCCCAAATCTGGCCTTCCTGAATTTCGCCGTCCCCCAGGATGGCGTAAACTCTGTAGTCCTTCTTGTCCATTTTTCCGGCCAAAGCCATGCCGACCGCGGCCGAAAAGCCCTGGCCCAAAGAGCCGGTGCTCATATCTACGCCCTTGACCGCGTTCATGTCAGGGTGACCGGAAAGATAGCTTTCGATCCGGCGGAATCCCTTCAGATCCTCTACAGGGAAGTAGCCCCGCAGGGCAAGGGCAGCGTAAAGACCAGGCGAGCAGTGGCCCTTTGAGAGAACCACTCTGTCCCGATCGGCTTTTTTCGGCTCGTTGGGGTCGATGTTCAGCTCCTGCCAGTACAGCACCGTGAGAATATCGGCGATGGACAGGGAGCCTCCGGGATGACCCGAAGCGGCGGCATATACCTGATCTACGATCAGACGGCGCATCTTTGCTGCTATCAGCGAAAGCTCCAGCACCTTTTGTTTTTCCATTGCTGCTCTCCTTCTCCGCGCATGGAGTATAACCTGCCTTGTTTCGCGGCCTGCGCGGTCCCCGCGAAAAAAATATAATGAAATATTATGGCACGCATTTATTATACATAATAAAGGCCGGCTTATCAATCATACAAGAAAAGAATTTCCGCTTAGAAAGAGTAAAGGTTTTTACCAAATATTCTGATATTTCCAACCAGAGGCATTTAAGTTGGGCGCCCGCCGTGTCGAAATACAATTAGCAGAACTAGTGTGGTGCTTGTGTTTGACCTTGCTATCTGCTAAGATAAAATGAGTGAATGGCTGGACGTGGCCCGGTTTGATGTCAGCGATACTAGCTGTGAAGGTTATGACCTTAACGGCCGGCAATCGTCAGCTAAGAGGGGGCTGTACCGTGTGGTAATCGTGATGTTAACTATCCTTATCATCCTAATTGTTGTGCTGATAACTGTGTTTGCCACCGGTTTACTGACATTTCAAAAGCGGCAGAAGGAAAATAGCGGAGAACCCGTGGCCATAGACCTGCTGGGGGAACAGCAGGAAAATGCGGACCAATCGGAACAGCTTGTGGATTTGGTGGATTATTTCGCCGATTACCCGGAGGAAGAACGGGAAAAGAAAAAAGTAACGCCGATGTCGGATAAAAAGGCAAGCGTCGAGGAGTACGACCGGCTGAGCAACTTTAAAATCAGGCGGGGGTACCTTCTGGACTGCCAGAATTTTCTCCACAGCGTGGCGGAAAGCGGGCAGAAGTTTGCCCTTATTTATTTTGACTTCAACCGTTTTCGCTTTATCAATACCCTGCGGGGATTTTCCACGGGGGATTACGTCATCACCCGCATCTCGCAGGAAATGAAGGTGATTCTGCCGGAAGGCGCCATGATGACCCGGCTTTCCGCCGACCACTTTGTGGCTTTGATGGTCTATCTGGACGAAAACCAGCTGCAGGATATTTTTGAGCGGCTGCGCAGGACGGGAGAAACCCTTCGCAACGACATCGGCTCCAAAGGCGGCCTGCAGGTGTGCATGGGGGTGGCCATTACCGAGCGGCCAAGCGACTACGACATTTTCACCCTCATTCGCCGGGCCAACATCGCCCGCCACACCATCAAAATTGCCAAGGGCGAAACCTATTCCGTTTACAACAGCACCATGCTCAGCAGCTTTCTGTACGG
>JAKPGH010000249.1 GCA_029550985.1 Bacillota bacterium | reverse complement strand
CGAAATCTGGGAGAAGAGGTTTTCCATGGTGACCTTCTGGTAGGCTTTGAACTGCTCTTCCTTGGCTTCCCGGCGGCGCTTTTCCACCAGCTCCCGGGCCAGTTTTTCGTCTTCCACCACGTTGAAGGTGTCGCCCGACTGGGGCACTTCGGAAAGTCCGGTGACCTCCACCGGCGTGGCGGGGCCGGCTTCGTCGATGCGTCTGCCCTGGTCGTCGGTCATCACTCTCACGCGGCCCAAAGCGGTGCCGGCAATGAGGATGTCTCCGGTGTGGAGGGTGCCGTTTTGCACCAGCAAAGTGGCCACAGGGCCGCGGCCCTTATCCAGTCTGGCCTCGATGACCGTACCTTTGGCCGCCCGGTCGGGATTGGCCTTCAGCTCTTTGATGTCGGCCACCAGCTGGATGGTCTCCAGCAGGTCGTTCAGGCCCTGGCCGGTCTTGGCGGAAACTTCCACGCAGATGGTGTCGCCGCCCCACTCTTCGGGAACCAGATCGTATTCGGTCAACCCCTGCTTGACCCGGTCGGGGTCGGCCTCCGGCTTATCCATTTTGTTGATGGCCACAATGATGGTAACCCCCGCCGCTTTGGCGTGGTTGATGGCTTCCACCGTCTGAGGCTTGATGCCGTCGTCGGCGGCCACCACCAGCACCGCAATATCGGTGACTTGGGCGCCTCTGGCCCGCATGGCGGTAAAGGCTTCGTGGCCGGGGGTGTCCAGGAAGGTCAGCTTGCGGCCGTTGACTTCCACCTGATAGGCGCCGATGGCCTGGGTGATGCCGCCGGCTTCCTGGGCGGTGACCCGGGTGTTGCGGATGGCGTCCAGCAGGGAGGTTTTGCCGTGGTCTACGTGGCCCATGACCACAATGACCGGGCTGCGAGGCACCAGGTTTTCGGCCGAATCTTCCGATTCGTCAAAGAGGCGCTCCTCGATGGTAACCACCACTTCGGGGGAAACCTTTGCGCCGATTTCCATAGCCACCGCGGCGGCGGTGTCGTAGTCGATAATTTCTCCGGCGGAAGCCATGACGCCCAAGCCCATCAGCTTCTTCACCACTTCCGCCGTGGTGATCTTCAGCCGCGCGGCCAGATCGCTGACCGCCAGGCTTTCGGGCAGGGTGATGTCCAGCTTCTGGCGGCGCTCCCGCTCCATCTGAAGGCGCAGCAGTTTTTGCTCTTCCTTCTCCTTGCGGGACATAAAGGCCTTTTTGCCCTTTTGCGCCGATTTCTGGCTGAGCTTCTGCTTCTTGATGCCGGTGTCTTTTTTCACCAGGTTTTCGGGGGCAATCTGCTCGTAGCGCTCGTTGTACTTATCCAGATTGACGTGGGCGCCCCGAATATCCACCACCCGTTTCTGTTCGTTGCGCCGGGTTTCCACCGTGGTCACCAAAGGCTCCTGGGCAACCGGGGCGGTGGGGCGCAGCACGGTAGTGGTCTCGCCCCTGGGCTTGGGAGGCTGCTTCTTTTGAGGCGCCTTGGCCTTTTGCTTGTTGGAAGAAGGAGGAGGAGTTTGGGCTGCCGGCTCGGAAGTCTTGGGCGCAGGCTTGGGTTGGGCAGGAGCAGCCGCGGCCGCAGGCTCCCGTTTTTCCGGCTGGGGATGAGCAGGTTCCTGCTTCTCCGGCTTCTTTTGTTCGGGTTGATGATGTACAGACCCCTGTTTTGCAGGCTCTTGCCTTCCAGCCTCCTGCTTGACGGGTTCGTGCCTTGCAGGTTCCTGCCTGGCGGCCGGCCCCGGGGCAGGTGCCGCTTCCTTTTCTTTGCGCAGCGCTGCCCTCGCAAAGTATTCGTCCAAATTGTCCGATGCAGCCTGCTGGGTATAGTATTCAAATATCACGCTGAGCTCGTCTTTTTCCAGCGCATTCATGTGCTTTTTCGGGCTGGAGAAATACTTGCCCAACAAATCGATAATGTCTTTGCTGGGCACAGATAAATCTTTCGCCACCTCATGCACACGG
>JAKPGH010000242.1 GCA_029550985.1 Bacillota bacterium | reverse complement strand
CATCAAACTGTCGCGCACACAGCCCCCTACTAAATGGGCACTGTAACCGGAAGCCGTTAAGGTTTCCATACAGCGCCGAACAAAATGGGGTATCTTGACGTTCATCGTTAATGGCTGTTACGGAGTCCCCAGGAAAGACAGCGAAAGCTCAAATCATCCCTTGCTACAAATCCCATGGACTCCCAAAAGCGGTTGCCCGGCAAGTTGTTTTTGTAAACCACCAGGGCAAGCTGGTCAATTTCTTCTTTCTTCATGGCCTCAACCACGGCCTCTACCAAAGCACGGCCGATTCCCTGACGCCGCTTGCCCGGCTGCACCACCGCATGATAAATGTAGCCGCGCAGGCCATCCTGTCCACTCATAATGGTGCCCAAAAGTATTCCGTCTTCTTCCGCCACAAAACAGGAGGTGGGATTTCGGGCCAAAAACCGCTCGATTCCCTCCCGGGAATCGTCCAGCTCCCCGAAGCCCAATCCTTCCGTTTCACTCCAAAGACGATACATCCTGTCATAATCCGCGGCGCACATCAGGCGTATGAGCATACATCTGTTCCTTTCCGATTAGCGTATGGTATTGACAAGTTTTCCAATTCCTTCGATTTCGCACTCCACAACATCGCCGGGAGAAAGGAACTTGGGAGGCTGAAAACCCATTCCCACACCGGATGGAGTGCCGGTTGCGATAATATCTCCCGGTTCCAAAACAAAACCGGAGGAAAGCTGGGAAACTAAGAATGGAATATCGTATAGAAACTCGCGGGTGTTGCCGTTTTGGCGCAGTTCCCCATTGACCCGGCTGCGCACCGCAAGGTGAGGATTCGGGCCAAATTCGTCGGCGGTGACGATCCAGGGCCCCATGGGCGCAAAACCATCCAAACTTTTGCCAAAGTAATACTGCCCGCCATGGCCCCTTTGCAGATCCCGAGCGGAAACATCGTTGAGGATGGTGTAGCCGAACACATAGTCCCACACGTCCTGCGGGCTGACACGGTCGCAGCGCTTGCCGATGACCACCGCCAGCTCCGCTTCGTAATCCAACTCTTGGGTTAAGTCTGTATGGGCGGGGATATCCTCCCCTGTGGCGGGGCAGCGCCCGACCCGTTTGGAAAAGTACAGAGGGTTGGGGGACTTTTTAAACTCGATTCGTTTAAAACGGGCAGATTCCAGAGCATGCTCCAAATAGTTCATGCCGACGCAAATCAAGTCGTGCCGAGGGTGAGGAATGGGCGCCAACAGTTTTACTTCCGTCAATGGAAGAGGCAAGTCTTTGGAGAGAGCATCAAAACTCTCCCCCCGATAGGCCGAAATTAAGCCAATCATATCAGGAACGCCTGTTAAAGGATAAATTTGTTGCTCGTCCGGAGAAATCACTCCCACCGCTTCTCTTCCATGGAATAAAAAAGTAGCAAATTTCATCCTAGCTTTCCTTTCAGTGTTGTATCGTACCAAAGGTTGTTGAGTATTCTATATATTATCACAAAACAGCGTAATACGCCATAGTATTTTGATAGAACTCCGACCACCTCCCCAAAAACCGACGAAAGCTGTCACCCCCTTTGGCAATATCACGCAAAAGCCGTATAAACGCAGGCAAATGTCGTAAAATTACCATAAAGTTTAAAATAATCTCCTCGCCCTCTTGCGCATTTTCCATTTATGGTATATACTGAGAACGTAACAAAAGTGACCAACTGAGGAGAGATTCTATTTGAAGCAGGTGTACCTGTACACCGACGGCGCCTGTTCCGGCAACCCGGGTCCAGGTGGTTGGGGAGCAATCTTGCGGTTTGGCCCCCACCAGCGGGAACTGTGCGGTGCTCAGCTCGACACCACCAACAACCGGATGGAGCTGACCGCGGTGCTGGAAGGGCTGAGCGCTCTGAAGGAGCCTTGCCAAGTGGAGCTGTACAGTGATTCCACCTATGTCGTCAACAGCGTGGAAAAAGGTTGGGTATACAACTGGCAGCGGAAAAACTGGATGAAAAAGCCGGGGGAACCGGTTCCCAACGCCGATTTGTGGAAGCAGCTTCTGGAACTGCTTAAAATCCACAAGGTGAACTTTCATTGGATACGAGGTCATGTAGGCCATCCGGAAAATGAACGGTGCGACCAGATGGCCGTGGAAAGTTATAAAAAGCTAATTCAGACACAAAAATGAGAAGGATTGGAGTTAATGAGCATGGAGCGATTCGTATATGCCGACAATGCAGCTACTACGCCGGTGTCGGAAATAGTGCTGAATGCCATGTTGCCTTATTTCCGGGAGGAGTACGGCAATGCTTCCAGCATCTATCGGAAAGGTAGAAACGCCGCCAAAGCCATTCGCCTGGCTCGGGAAAAGGTAGCCAAAGGCATTGGAGCTCGTCCGGAAGAAATCTTCTTTACCTCCGGTGGCAGCGAGGCCGATAACTGGGCCATCAAGGGAGTGGTGCAGGCCCTGGCAAAAAAGGGCAAAAAGCACATCATCACCTCCGCTTTTGAGCATCACGCCGTGCTCCATGTATGCGAGAGCCTGGAAAAGGAAGGCATCGACGTCACCTATTTGAGCGTAGGTCCTTTGGGCATTGTCAAGCCGCAAGATGTGGCCGCCGCCATCCGGGAAGACACCGCCCTCGTGACCATCATGTATGCCAACAACGAAATTGGCACCATCCAGCCCATTGCGGAGATCGGAAAGATTTGCCGGGAAAAGGGCGTTCTCTTCCATACCGACGCGGTTCAGGCTTTGGGCAATGTGGAAATTGACGTGGTGGCTCAGAACATCGACCTGCTCTCCATGTCCGGCCACAAAATTCACGCGCCAAAAGGCATTGGCGCTCTGTATATTCGCAAAGGCATCCGCATCCCCAACTTAATTCATGGGGGTGGACAAGAAGGCGGACATCGGGCCGGTACCGAAAACGTCCCCTCCATCGTGGGCCTTGGAGTGGCGGTGGAGGAAGCCGTCAAGGATATCGAGCAGCGGGCAGCCAAAACCCGCAAAATGCGGGAGCGGCTCATCGACGGCATTCTCCAAATCCCCCGCACCCGCTTAAACGGGGACCGGGAACATCGTTTGCCCGGCAACGTCAATGTCTCCTTTGAGGGTGTCGAAGGCGAAAGTCTTCTGTTGAAGCTGGATCTGAAAGGAATTGCCGCCTCCTCGGGCAGTGCCTGCACCTCCGGCTCTCTGGACCCCAGTCATGTGCTGCTGGCCATCGGTCTGGAACCCGAGGTGGCTCACGGTTCCCTGCGGCTTACCATCAACGACTTGACCACGGACGAGGATGTGGACTATATCCTCGAGGTGCTGCCCGGAGTGGTGGAGGAGCTCCGAGCCATGTCCCCTTTGTGGGAGAAGATTGTCAAGGGAGAACACCAATAACTGGTTCCATGGATATAAGCACTCTGCTGGAAGATTGAAAGGAAGACAAATATGGAATACTCAGATAAGGTATTAGACCATTTCTCCAACCCCCGCAATGTGGGCGAAATACCCGACGCCGACGGTGTCGGCGAAGTCGGCAGCCCTGCTTGCGGTGATATCATGAAAATGTACATTAAGGTAAAGGATGGGAAGATCGCCGACGTCAAGTTTAAAACCTTTGGGTGCGGCGCAGCCATTGCCACCAGCTCTATGGCCACCGAGCTGATTAAGGGCAAACCGTTGGAGGAGGCCCTCAAGCTGACCAACAAGGCGGTTGTGGAAGCGCTGGAAGGTTTGCCTCCGGTAAAGATTCACTGTTCCGTGCTGGCGGAGCAGGCCATCAAAGCGGCAATTTCCGATTACTACACCCGTTTGGGCATCGACCCCCTCCCCATCGTAGGACCCATTCAGGATACCCACTGCCACGCTTAGTAATATACCTTTACAAAAAGACCATCCGCGTTTGCGGATGGTCTTTTGTTTGTAGCGATCATGTTCAGAGAGCAACCAAGTCAATGAAAAGCGAAAACTGCTTTTGCTGCTGTCATATCTGTAATGAGGTACGGAGCTGCTGCAAGGGTAAGTCAGTATGTGTCATTGAGCTTGCTCACACACACGTCACCCGCAGTTTGCTTATATGCCCTTTTTATATAACCAGAGAGAATACAGGGTGGGCACAAATATCAAGCCCATAATCCCCACAAAAACCGCCGTAATCAGCCAGCCGGATGTGAAGTATTGCGTGAGGAAACCGCATAAAATCATCAGAAATCCGCCCAACATCCACAGCTTACCGGCCAGGCGGTGGGTGCGGTTCCAGTTTTCCTCACTGTGGAGGGTCCAGGGCAAACGGATTCCCATGGTGTAGCTCTGTTTGGTTTTAGGCAGATAATTGCCGATGGCCATCAACATCAGACCAACCAGAATGCACACAATTAAAGGAACGGGGATATTATACCCCAAACCGATGAGCAGGATGGCGTTGGTCAGAACAAAGCTCATCACCGGGCAAATCCACACAACCAGTTTTTTCAGCGCGGCGGACATATTGGCGTTTTTCGGGTCCATGGAAAGAAGCAGCGGCACCAGCAGCGTGACACCCGCCATCATCAGAGGCAGGCCGAACACCGCAAACGCCTTGCTGGAATATCCGTCTATGGTGCCCGAAAAGTTCCAATGGGTGGGCAGCTCGGGAGGAAGTTGACGGTAAACCGCTATGCCAAACAGCATGGGCAAAAGCGCCACAATCAGCGGCAACAGAACCTGCTTACTCCATTTTTTCATCCTTCTTGGCCTCCTTAAACTGAGATAACCACAGCATCAACTCTTCCAATACCGAAATATTCAAATCGTAGTATACGTAATTCTTATATTTGGTTTCGTAAACCAACCCCGCTTTTTTCAGCAAGGAGAGGTGATAAGAGATGGTGGCTCCGCTGGAATCAAATTTGCTGGCAATCTCCCCGGCCGACATTCTGCCCCCCCGCAGCATCAGGAGGATTTCCCGCCGCACAGGGTCCGACAACGCTTTGAATGTTTCCGGAAATCCCAATGTGACACCTCCCATCTATTTCGAATTTTTTCTAAATATATTCTAGCAAGATAAGTTTACCCTGTCAATTCTATTTTGATATTTCTCAAAATAGCTGTCGAAAAATAATCCGCCCCAAAGGGCGGGAGGTTTAGCGGAAAAAGAAGGGGAACCACCACCAAAACGGCCTGCGGTTAGGTGGCGGCGGTGGACCGGGGGGCCACGGCGGACGAGGACCCGGCCCCGGCCCTGGAGGCCACGGCGGGCGAGGGCCCGGCCCCGGCCCTGGCCCCGGACGGCTACCGGGCCGATTGGGGCTGCCAAAGCGGTAATTGTAGTGATTAGGCATCTAAGTACATCCTTTCACCTTTTAGTTGACGTGTCTTCGACACACTCCAATCTATGCCGACTTCTCTTTGCAGGTGTGGAGCCCGGGTTGAGGGAAATTCTCTTTTTGAGAGATGGACAAGAGATTTTGTCCCGTTGGAAACACAAAATTTCCTTCTTTTTCATATGATATAGAAGAAACGGAGGTGAGGGAATGAAAAAACGGTCTTCCCGCCGGCGTACCGGCAGAGGAAGAATATGGTTTTTCCTTTTACTGTTGACTTCGCTGCTGGTTTTTACAGCCATCCAGTTGCGTCCGGTGATCGAAGGGGTTGCCGCTTATCAAACCAAGGTTTTTGCCACCAAAACCATCAACGATGCAATCCTGGCGGAGCTGGCCCGGGAGGGAGTACAGTATGAAGATATGGTGCGGCTCTCCTACAACAGCAGCGGCAACATCACCTCTATTCAATCCAATATGATGGAAATTAACCGCCTGAAAGCACAGGTCACCAAGGCGGTGCTGGAGACGCTGGAAAACATGGGCTCCGCTTCCATCTGGGTCCCGTTGGGAACCTTGCTGGGAAATGAAATCACCTCCGGCCGCGGACCCATGGTGGAAATCAGAATTTACCCCACCGGGTACGTGCAGACCGATATTTATTCCCAGTTTACCAGCGCTGGAATCAATCAGACCAATCACCAAATCTTTCTGGGCACCAGCGTCCAGATGATGGCGGTCATTCCCGGATACCGCATCAAATGCGAAAGTTCCACCAGCTTTCTCATCGCCCAGACAGTCATTGTGGGCAACATCCCCGACACCTATGTTCAGCTGGGGGAAAGCTCCCCCTTCATCTCCAAATTGAAAGATGAAATTCCACCAGCAAACTAGCTGGACGCTCCTTTTTTATGAGCCAGCGCCACCATTGCGGAAAATTTCTGGCCGAATGGGAAAATCTAACTGAAGACTCTTATTAATCCCCTGTATCTGTGCTATACTAGCGGTATGGTGCAACGATACAGGGGGTTAATGGTTTGGACAGAGAAGAAGCAAAAAGAAAAATAGAAGAGCTGCGCAAACTGGTAGAATACCACGCTCACCGCTACTATGTGCTGGATGATCCCGAGCTGGAGGATTACCAATACGATCAGCTTTATCATCAACTATTAGACCTGGAGGAACAGTTCCCGGAATTTATGGACCCCAACTCCCCTACCCAACGGGTGGGCGGCAAGGGTTATACTACTTTCGAGCCGGTGGTTCACACCGTTCAAATGGGATCTTTGCAGGATGTCTTTGATTTGGAGGAGCTGGACGCCTTTGACCGACGGGTGCGGGAACGAGTGGACCATCCTCGCTATGTAGTGGAATCCAAAATTGACGGACTATCCGTCAGCCTTGAGTACCGGGACGGTGTATTTTTCAGGGGCTCCACCCGGGGAGATGGCCATGTCGGCGAGGATGTCACCGCCAATCTGCGCACCATTCGCTCGATTCCCCTTCGGCTTCCCGAACCCATCCCCTATCTGGAGGTTCGCGGGGAAGTCTATATGCCCAGGCAAAGCTTTGAGCGACTGGTCGCCGCGCAGGAAAATGCAGGCGAGCAGCCCTTTAAAAATCCCCGCAACGCCGCCGCCGGCTCCCTGCGACAAAAGGACCCCAAAATCACCGCAACCCGGGGGCTGGATATCTTTGTATTTAATGTTCAGCAAGTGCAAGGAGTAGAGCTTTACAGCCATAAGGAGAGCCTGGATTATCTGAAGAAGCTGGGATTTCCCGTCAGCCCTGCATACGAAATATATGATAATATGGAGGATGTCAAGCAACGGATTGAGGTTATTGGCCAAAACCGCGGGAAATTCCCTTACGATATCGACGGAGCCGTTGTGAAGGTTGATGACTTTACACACAGGGAAATCCTCGGCGCCACCAGTAAATTTCCCCGTTGGGCCGTTGCTTACAAGTATCCACCGGAGGAAAAGGTCACCACTCTGCGCCGGATAGAGGTCAATGTGGGGCGCACCGGAGCCTTGACTCCCACCGCCGTCTTTGACCCCATTACGTTAGCCGGCACCACCGTCACCCGGGCGGTGCTGCACAACCAGGACTTCATTGACCAGAAACGCATCGCCGTGGGAGATCAAATCATCGTCCGCAAGGCGGGGGACATTATTCCGGAAGTGGTGGGAGTGGCGCAACATTGCGGTGCCGAGCCCTATCAACTGCCGCAGCACTGCCCCTCTTGCGGAGCCCAGGCCGTGCGTCCTTTGGGAGAAGCGGTTCTGCGCTGTCCCAACGCGGAATGTCCCGCTCAACTGCTGCGCCATTTGATACACTTTGCCAGCCGGGATGCCATGGACATTGAAGGACTAGGCCCCGCCGTGGTGGAGCTGCTGGTGGAAAACGGGTTGGTCCAATCCCCCGCCGACCTCTACTACAAAACCGTGGAAGAAATCCGGCCGTTGGAGCGGATGGGCAAACGCAGCGCCGAAAACCTCATCGCCGCGATTGAAGCCTCCAAAAAGCGGGACCTTTCCAACTTGATTTTTGCTTTGGGCATTCGGGGGATTGGCCAGCGGGCCGCCCAGCAGTTGGCCCGCCGGTTCGGCGACATGGATGCCGTGATGGCTGCCACTCCCGAGGACATTGCCTCCATTGAGGGCTTCGGTGAGATTATGGCCCAGTCTGTCTGCTCTTTCTTTGCTCAGGAAGGCAACCGCCATCTCATCAACAGGCTCCGGGAAGCCGGAGTGAATATGAAATCCACTTCGCAACCCACCGGCTCCACGTTGGAGGGGCTGACCTTTGTATTGACCGGAACCCTCCCCACTCTGTCCCGGGCGGAAGCCACCAAAATGATTGAAGCCGCGGGAGGCAAAACCTCTTCCAGCGTCTCCAAAAAGACAAGCTATGTGGTGGCGGGAGAAGAAGCCGGCTCCAAGCTGACCAAAGCCCAAAGCCTTGGGATTCCCATTATTGACGAGGCGGAATTGCTGCGGCTTTTGCAAGGTTAAGCGACGTATGGAGGAATCCGGTTTGCTGCCACATAATAGATACTGTTGCACAGTGCTCAAACAGCCGAAAATTCGTTAAAGATATATTAAGCCCATTCTCGTTTGGGAGAATGGGCTTAATTCTTGCATCTATTTCTTTTTCGCCTGGTCGAGGCACTGGCGATAGAGAGCAGCAAATTCGTCGACATGAATGGTGCAGCCGCTTACAGCATCGGTGCGGCCGTCCGAGTTGATGGTCAGAGCATCAATGCCGTGCTCCAGAACAAATTGTTCTGCGGCCGTTGCCTGGTCGTACCATTCCCCTATTGCTCCTACCGTCAACATTCCGTACAGACCGCTTTTGGAGTACTGCTTTTTCCGGATGGGTATGCTGTCATCGATATAAATGGCGTCCCAGTTAATCTTGACAACTTCTCCGTTCTCAATGGTAACTTCTACCGTTTCCTTCCATCCACTGTCTGAAAATTCCGGATTTTCCGCCCGATAGACACCGTCTTGATACTTTGCCGTTACGCCACAGCCGGTGGTCAGCAACAGCAGCAGCGCCAACACAACCCAAAGGGCGCCCATTTTGTTTTTCATAGTCTCATACCCTCCTTACGTCCCTGCATCACGCTCTTTAGCAGTCGGAACTGCTGCACCATTTCCATTTGATAACTGGATTGACTGGAAATTTCCGCCGCTGCATTGGCGGAGCGGGCAGCAATGGAGTTGTTTTGCTCCACTATGGATTCCACGTGGGCCACGTCGGAGATAATACCCTGAATATCTTCTTTCTGCTCCCGGGAAAGCGCCGCAATATCGCGAATGATGGCGTTGCTTTCTTCCACCCCTGTCACAATTTCCTCCAGCGCGGTGGAAGTGGTCTCTGCAATGGATGTGCCGAGGGCAGCTTTCTGCATAGTGTCGTCAATCAACGCGCCAGTCTCTTTCGCCGCCTGGGCGCTTCTGGCGGCCAGATTTCGTACTTCCTCCGCCACCACGGCAAAGCCTTTTCCGTGATGCCCCGCCCGCACTGCTTCCACCGATGCGTTGAGGGCAAGAAGGTTGGTCTGGGAGGCGATGTCGTCAATGACCTTAATCACTTTTCCGATGGACTGGCTGGAAGCGTTGATGGCCTGAGCCGCCTGGATCATCTGATGCATCTTTTCCCTGCCGGTTTTGGCGTTGTTCTGGATGTTGTTGACCAAATCCAGTGCCTGTTGCGCCAAAGCCGCATTTTGTTCCGCTTTTTCGGTGACACGGCGCACCGACAATGACAGATTTTCCACCGACTCCGATTGCCTGCGGGAGCCTTCCGCCAAATGATGCGAGTCTTGTGAAAGTTCCGCCGCCTTTTGGTTGACCCAAACGGTGGACCGGGCGATGCTGCCGAACTTTTCATTGAGGTTGAGGAGCATCTTGCGAACCGCAAGCCCCATGGTATCCTGCTCGGACTGCAAATCCATGGTAACCGTCAGATTTCCGTTGGCCACGTGGGCAAGGGTTTCGTCAATGCGGTACAGGCGTTCGAGCAGTACCAGCAGCGCCTTGGTGCACTGGGAGGTTTCGTCTTTGCCCTCCGCCACCTTCCGAAGCTGTTGCTGCCTTTCTTCCGGAATTTGCAA
>JAKPGH010000232.1 GCA_029550985.1 Bacillota bacterium | reverse complement strand
GCAACGCGCGCATCAACGGCAACTGGAACTCGGCAACGGCAACTGACGAAAGCTATCTCTTCTGGCAGCACGTCCGTCTCGCCGGATTAGCCACTGGTACAACCAACCCCGCCGCCGCCGATTACCGTCAGCTTCATTCACTTCATCTCCAGCATGAATATATTCGCAAAAAACTCCCCTCCCGCTAATGGTTGGAGGGGAGTTTGTGTTATGCCTTGGTTCCGGTCAGGGCAATGCCCTGAATAAAGTGCTTTTGCAGCAGGAAGAACAGCAACAGCATGGGCCATACCGCCAGCACCGCCGCCGCCATCACCAGAGGATAATAGGTGGTGTGCTCCCCAATCAGCAGACCAAGTCCGGCGGAAAGGGTCAGCTTATCGTAACTGGAGTTGATGATAAGGGGCCACATCAAATCCTTCCAGGTGGTCAGCGCCGTGAGAATGGCAAGGGAAATGAGGGCGGGCTTGATTAAAGGCAGCAGAATCTGCCCGTAAATCCGCAGGTAGCCCGCGCCGTCGATTTTGGCGGCTTCGTCCAATTCCCGGGGCAGGGTGAGGAAAAACTGACGGAGCATAAACACCCCAAAAACGCTGAACAGTTTGGGCAGCCACAGGGCGGTAACGGTGTCCACCAAATGCATCTTCACCATAATTTCGTAGTGAGGGATGGTGAAGATTTGCCCCGGGACCATCATCAAGCTGAGGCAGAACAGAAAGATGGCGTTTCGGCCGGGGAACTGGAGCCTGGCAAAGGCGTAAGCCGCCAGGGAGCAAATCAGCAGCTGCCCCACTACCACCACCGCCATGACAAAAAAGGTGTTGAAGTAGAACCGGAAGAAGGGAAACTTGTGCCAGACTTCCACGTAATTGGCCGTCTGCCACACTTCGGGCAGCCAGGTCATGGGGATGCGGATGGATTCGTCAAAGGTTTTGAAGGAGGTAATCACCATCCACAAAAAGGGCCCCAGGGTAAAAAAGGACAGTAAAATTAAAACAAGGTGAATCAACCAACGATACTTCCGCTGTGTTTTCACGGCGTCCGCCCTCCCTTATTCGTAATGGACCCATTTTTTCTGCATCCACATCTGGAAAATGGTCACCACCAGGATAATCAGGAAAAGCACCAGGGTGATGGCGGCTCCGTAGCCTTTTTTGTACTCCTGGAAGGCCGCCTCGTAGAAATAGCTGACCAGGCTGCGGGCATGGGACACGCCGCTGGAACTTCTGGGAATCATCAGGAAGATAAAGTCGAAAATCTGGAAGATGCCGATGATTTCCATGACGGTGACAAAAAAGATGGAGGGGGAAAGCTGGGGCAGGGTAATCCGGAAAAAGATTTGCGCAGAGTTGGCGCCGTCGATGCGGGCGGCTTCGTAGTAGACGTCCGGAATGTTCTGCAGCCCCGCCAGCAAAATGATGACCCGGGTACTGACGTCGGCCCAAATTACCACCACGCAGACCGAAAGCAACACATATTCCGGGTCGGACAGCCACGCAATCTTTTCGATTCCAAAGCCCGACAGCAGGTGGTTGAGGATGCCGAACTCATAGTTGAAAATCCACTTCCAGATAAGGCCGATGGCGGCCGGCATGGTGACGGCCGGCAAAAACACCAGGGTGCGGTAGACGCCCCTTCCCCGAATGTTGGTATTGAGCAGCACCGCCACAATAATGGACAATATGACGACGCAGGGTACGCAAATTACCACATACTTGAAGGTGTTGGACAGGGCGGAATAGAATTTTTCGTTTTGGAACAAATCGATATAGTTCTTCAGCCCCACCCAGTTGGGAGTACCAAAGCTGGATTTGTTGGTAAAGCTGTAGTAAATGTTCACCCCAAAGGAATAGACGTTGAAGACACCCAAACCAAGAAGCAGAGGCAGAATAAACAGATAGGCCGAAACGGCCTCCCTGCGTGCCTGCCGGCTGCATCTTTTCCGTTGCAGCA
>JAKPGH010000193.1 GCA_029550985.1 Bacillota bacterium | reverse complement strand
AGCAGAGGGGCCAGCACCCAGCTGGCGACGATGACTACCGAAGGCAAAATATGCATGGCGATGAACACCAATTCCATGGCGGCGACCAGCACGAACGCTGCAAGCCATGCCTGCTTGGGCCGCAGCAGCTCTTTAAGCTTTGAATTCATTGCACTCCTCTGTTACCCTTTTTTCTAATTCAGCTTTATTCTCTACTTTATTCTCTAAAAGAAATGTTCTAAAAAATCACGCTATTTTGATTTGTCTGTTCCTATAATTTAATTTCTCTTGCAATCCAGCTAAATCCATTTGAATTTCGCTTCTTATAATTTCTCGTATCATATCATCCTGCGCGTCCCAATCATCGGGTCGCTGTAGAGGCAGGTTCTCAAATTTTCAAGCCATCGTTGCATAGCCGCATACTTAACCAAGTGAGAGGCCGGGTATTTAATAGGAAATTACTTCATGACTTAATATCTTAATATAAAGAATACATCATGTCAGATTGGTAAATACCCCCATGCATTACCAAAATCACTCTAATTCCTAAGCATATTTGTAATGATTTTCCGGCTTGAGGTCGGGAATTTCCAGCCCCAACTCCAAAACCAGATAGTTCCGTATATCATAACACAGGTCGCATCTTCCTGTATACTCGTCTTTTGGTTTGTACCCATATTCCTTAACGGCGAGTTCAGCAAAACCACTTATGCCCGAAGACTCCAGGCTGTAAAATATCCGATATTTTCCGGGGTCTGCTCCATGCACCAGTTCCCTTAAGGGGATTGAAAAGCCTGGGCACGACTGGGGAATGAAGTTTCCGTACAGATCAACGTGAAAGTGATAAATTCCCGACAACAGCTGACAGGACTTTGATTCATTCATAATTTGTTCATAAGACTGCTTTTTCATCATGGGTTTATACGTTTTAAAAGCCCGTCCCATCAAATTCAACCCATACCTATTTAGCAGCCGTAGCAGATAATCCTGTCCGAAAAGCCGCTTATATTCATCAAGGGAATGGGTCTTTTTATCATCCATTGCATCAATATCACCCCAGAATTCCATCTGCCAAGGGAAGACGTTCATTCCTGCCTTTGAACAGGCCTTCATCAAAGCCTTCACCTTCCAAAATGGTATATATTCATTATGGAATGGGTCTATGGATATCAGCAGCGTGTTTACTCCGTGTTCCTTTAACTCTTTAAGTAAAGCATTTGTTGACGCTTCATCCCTGTACCAGGAAGAATTTGTTTCAATATATTCAATTTCAATATTGTTTTCGCGGGCAGCATCCAGGACGCCCAGGATCTTATCGGGCTTAAGAAGCGGCTCGCCGCCACCAATATGTACATGATGGCAACCCAAACTCCTTAGTATTGTAAATACCTCATTAGCCATAGCAGCTGTCATATACTCGTCAGGCCACTTTGGAGAACAGGAATAGCAGCAGTGTTTGCATTGTGAAGAACATTTATAGTTTGTGATTATCCCTCCTGTTATCAGGCGGTCAATCTTTAGCACGGTTAACCCCCCTTGTGATACTGTCACCCTGAAAATAGTATCATGTAATGTTATTTTCTGAATTTCATGATATCAGATTTAAGGAAATAACCTATATTAAATAAATTTTTTGTTGACAAACCTCACATAACAGTACTGTGTTTTCTGTCTGCTGTAATGGCACAGTTAAAGCAAATGATTACAACTTTGTGATCAATGCAACGCTCTCCACATGCGCCGTGCGAGGGAATAAATCCACCGCCCTGCCTCGAACGGCCTGATAGCCGCAGTCGGCCAGAATGCGGCAGTCGCGGGCCAGGGTGGCGCTGTTGCAGCTTACGTACACAATTCGCTTGGGGTTCATGGCCACGATATCTTTCAGCGCAGATTCCGCCACTCCTTTGCGGGGCGGGTCCACCACCACAACGTCAGGCCTGAGGCCCTGCTTCTGCAGGTGCGCTGCGGCGTCGGCGGCGTCGGCGCACATAAATTCGGCGTTGCGGATGCCGTTGCGCGCAGCGTTTGCTTTGGCGTCCTTCACGGCTGCCGCCACGCTTTCCACACCGATGACTTTCTCCGCTCCCGAGGCCATGGAAAGCCCGATGGCTCCCGCGCCGCAATACAAGTCCAGTATCAGCTTTGGGGTGGTTTCCGCAAGACCCGCATACTCCCGCGCCACTCCGTACAACAGTTCCGCCGCGTTGCGGTTGACCTGATAAAAGCTAAAAGGGGAAAGGCTCAGCTCCACGCCGCCCAGCTTGTCCACGATTCGGCCGGAGCCGGTCACCACTTGAATGTTATCCCCCAGAATCACATTGTCCCGACGGGTGTTGACCGAAAAACAAAGGGTCATCTCGCCGGGGCAAAGGGCCTCCAGTCGTCTGGCCAGCTCCTGCGCGTAGGGCAGGGTGTTGCCGTTGAGCACCAGGCAAACCAGTGTTTGCCGCGTGGTTTCCGCCCAGCGCAAAAACAGGTGGCGCAGCAGTCCTGAGCCCGTTTCCTCGTCGTATGGGGGAATCTTTTTTTCTTCCGCGAAGGCACAGACTTCCCGGCAGATGTCGGCAAAATACAAAGGTTGCAGCTTACAGTCCTCTACCGGTATCAGACGGTGGGAGCGAGGGGCAAAAAATCCGGCCTGTACCCGCCCGTTTACCATGCGGATGGGGTACTGGGCCTTGTTGCGATAACGGTCCATTTGGGGGGAGGGGAGAATCGGCTCCCACTCCAAATCGATTTTTCCAATCCGCCGCATGTTGCTCTTGACCCATTCTTCCTTGGCGGCAAGCTCCGCCTCGTAGCTGAGATGGCGCAGGGCGCATCCCCCGCAGCGGGAAAAGACCGGGCAGTCGTTTTCCACCCGGTCGGAAGATGGGGTTACCAGCTGTTCGACGATACCATAAGCGTAACTGTTCCGCACCTGAACGATTTTGACGTCAGCTTGGTCTCCCGGGGCGGTGCGGGGCACAAAGACGGCTTGGCCGTCGATGTGGCCCACGCCGCTGCCCTCGTGGGTAAGGTCGGTGATGGCAAGGCGGACGATTTGATTCTTTTTCAGCATGTCCGCAAACATTCCTTTCTAATAAGGTGTGACGGTTAGGTCCGGCGCAGGCGGCGGAAAAAATCCCGCAACAGGGCGGCGCACTCTTCTTCCAGCACGCCGCCGGTGACTTCCGGCGCATGGTTAAAGGGCAGAGCGCAAAAATCCGCCACCGAGCCAAAACAGCCGGCCTTGGGGTCCCGGGCACCGAACACCACCCGGGCGATGCGGGCGTTGACAATGGCTCCCGCACACATGGGACAAGGTTCCAGGGTGACATACAGCGTCGCCTTGTGAAGCCGCCAGCCGCCCAGGCTCTTGCATGCCTTGTCGATGGCCATCAGCTCCGCGTGGGAAAGGGCGTTTTTATCCGTTTCTCTGCGGTTGCGGGCGGTGGAAACGATCTTTCCCTCCCAAACCACAACCGCCCCCACCGGAACTTCTCCCTCCAAAGCGGCCTGTTTGGCTTCCTCCAAAGCCGCCTGCATAAATACAATATCCTGTTGTTCCATTTTTACGGTCACCTTTCCGGCCGGGTTAGATGGGGGCAAAGTTCAGAGCCGTGACATACAACGTCAGCAACAAATACACAATGGCAAGGGGCGTGGTAAAGAAACGGCCGTATTTTTCACGGCTTCCCATGCCGGTATCGGTGGTGTAAAGGGGGACAAACCCCTCGTTGCACACAAACATCAGAATGACACCCAGCCCTCCCAGCACCAGATAAATGGGGAGAATCATACTGTTGAGCAGCTCATAAAATTCGGCGGGGAGGTAGAGCATCCCCAAATTGACCAGGGCGGCAATGCCGTTGTTGACAAAGTGCATCAGCATAGGAGTCAGAAGGCTGCCGGTGCGCAGAGCAAAGTACCCCAGCACCATGCCGGTCAGCAGAGCGTTGGGAGCTTGCACCAGGTTTCCATGGGCGCAGGCAAACAAAATGGAGGATACCACCAGGGCAAAGCCGTCTCCAAAGCGGCGCAAGGATTGCAGCACCACCCCGCGGAAAATCATCTCCTCAAAAATGGCGGGAAGCAGCGCAATCTGAAGGAAATAAAAAACCGCTTCCACCACACCGTAAGGAGGGGACTGGTCGGGCATCACGGGAATCACCCCAAGGACGGCGGCCAGCAAAGCCTGCAG
>JAKPGH010000189.1 GCA_029550985.1 Bacillota bacterium | reverse complement strand
CAGAATTTCAAATACTTCAAAATCAAGGGCGGCCAAAGCTATCGGGCGCAGGATACCGTCATTCCCAGCGACTGGTCTGGCGTTGCCTTCCCCCTGGTGGCGGCTGTGGTCACCCAGTCCAACGTCATTATCGACGGCGTGGACTTCCACGACAGTCAGGGCGATAAGGCCGTGGTGGACCTGCTCATCTCCATGGGCGCGGATATTGAAAAGGATGTGGAAGGCGGCCGCCTGATTATCAAAGGCGGGAAGCCATTGCAGTCCGGCTTTACCTTCGACCTGCAAAATATCCCCGATTCCCTGCCCGCCATGTCGGTAGCTGCCGCTTATGCCCAGGGAGATACTAAATTTGTCGGGCTGGATGCCGTTCGCCTCAAGGAGACCGACCGTGTGGCGGTGATGCAGAGCGAGCTCGGCAAGATGGGAGCTTCCATTGAAGTGGGACCGGACTACATGATTGTTCACGGGGGCAAACCCCTCAAGGGCGCGGAAGTGGAAAGCTACGACGACCACCGCATTGCCATGGCCATGACCATTGCCGGCTTCTTTGCGGAAGGAGAGACCGTGGTTAAGGACGCCGAATGCGTTGCCGTTACCTTCCCCAACTTCTATGAAGTGATGAAGAACATCGGCGCCGATGTCACAACGGAATAGTGCTGAACTTTTTGAACAGGGCGGCGCAGAAAGGCAGCCACGCTCTTTTCTGCGCCGCCGGCAAAAAGGAGTATCCGTATGGTAAAGCGAGTTACGATATCTGACGTGGCCAAGGAAGCAGGCGTGTCGGTTTCCACGGTATCGAGAATCTTAAACAACCACTCCAGCGTGACGCCGGAACTTCGCAACCGAGTGCAGGACGCCATCCAAAAGCTGGGCTATATTCCCAATGCCAGCGCCCAGTATGTCCGCACCGGAAACAGCCGTATTTTGGGAATGATTATTCCCACGGCCTCCAACCAGTACTTTGGCAAAATTTTGGACGGAGCGTTGGACTGCGCGCTGGAGAAGGGCTACCGCATCACCACCTTTTCCAGCAATGGTAATGCGGAAAAGGATATTCAGTGCCTGTATTCGGTGGCGGCTTCCGCTGCTACGGGCCTGATTTACTGTCCTATTTCGGTGGCCAGTTCCGAGCATCTGAACGTGGTGTTCTCCAAAAACATGCCGGTGGTAATTGCCTCCCGCCGGGGCATCATACCGGGGGTTCCCCATGTATATACCGACGACGTACAGGGCGGCTACACCGTCACCAAGTTTCTGCTGCACCAGGGCCACCGCCGCATTGCCTTTTTTGCTGGTTTCTGGGAAAACCCGGCTTCCAATGTGGACGAATTGATGGAGTTGATGGATTCCGACCAGCGGGGCGCCTATTCCTCCTTGGATCGCCTGGCGGGGTATCAGAAGGCTCTGCAGGAAGCGGGAGTGCCCTTTGATCGAAATCTCATTGCCATGACCAGCTATGATTACGACGGCGGTTATAAGGCTATGAAGAGCTATTTGACCTCCATGACCGACTTCGATGCGGTCATCTGCT
>JAKPGH010000183.1 GCA_029550985.1 Bacillota bacterium | reverse complement strand
ATGAGAATGCTGACAGGCCCCATCCGGGTGTCGAACAGCTTGACCTCCGTTTCCGGAGGAATTTGCAGTTCCTGCTCCAACCCACTTTCCGCAATTTTGTCCTGATAGCCGATGAGCTCCCCTTCGTCGCTGAACAGGAAGGCCCGATGGCAAAGCTCGCTTTCCTGAAAATAAAGGGTGGAGCCCGCCATCAGATAAACACCATGACGAGCCGCCAGCACCGACATGGTGTGATAGTAGGCGTCAAAGGTAGCGTCCGACAGATAGGAGAGGACTTCGTTGAGCCCGTGAGGGTCCACCGGGCACTCCGGGTCTCCGGTGGGGACCAGGCGGTTCTTGAGCGCCTGAAATTGAGGGGCAAAGTTCATGGGAAGCAGACCCGCAAAGGCTGGCAGGCAGATGAGCTGTGCCCTGCGGTTGACGGCGTCGGCAATGTAGAGGTTCATATCCACCACGTATTCGGGCAGAGAGCCGTAAGGTTTTGCCTGCATTTGAACCGCCGCCACCGTCACCGATTGGGAATTGCACACCGCAAGATTGTCAGAAGGAATAATCTCGAGACGGTCTATGATTTTTTCCACTTCTCGCCGGTTGATTTTACCGCTCATGGACGAAAAGCCGTTCAAGGGGGAGCCCTCCTTCCTTGCGCTTCATTCCGTTGCTCTTAGTATACCGTCCCTACTTTGCCGATGCAAGTCCTCAGTTGAAAAACGGCTACTGTTGGGGTATACTAAAGGAAACATCTTTGGGGGGACTTATATGGACAAGCATCTGCGCGAAACTATTCAAAAACATATCGAACGCACCGTAGAGGCTCTGCGGAAAAACCGCTTTGAGGCCGAATACATCGAAACGCCGGAACAGCTCCTCCAGCGTTTGGACCAGCTGATGCCCGCAGGCTCCACCTGCTCGGTGGGAGGCTCCGTCACCTTAAGCGAGACCGGTGTGCTGGATTACCTGCGAAGCGGACGCTATACCTTTTACGACCGGTACGACCCCGCCGCCAACCCGGAAGAGGTCTACCATCAGGCCATGAGCTGCGATTTTTACTTTACCAGCTCCAACGCCATCACCCAGGAAGGGGAACTTTACAACATCGACGGTCACGGCAACCGGCTGGCCGCCCTCATCTGGGGGCCCAAAAAGGTCATCGTCATTGCCGGCTACAATAAAATTGTCACCGACCGGCAGGCCGCGGTGGACCGGATGAAAACCATTGCCGCTCCTGCCAACGCCACGCGCCTGAGCAAGAAAACGCCTTGCGCCGTTACCGGTTACTGCCACAACTGCGCTTCCGACGACCGCATCTGCTCGCAGGAGGTGTTCACCGGCTGGCAGAGGAATCCCGGCCGAATTCATGTCATTATCTTAGGTGGGGAGTATGGATATTGATGGTCGATTTTGATGTTCGCCGCCAAATTATAGAGCTGGAAGGCTCCTACAACGCGCGGGATTTGGGAGGGTATCCCACCCGCCGTGGCAGCCGGATTCAACCGCGCCGGTTTTTGCGTTCCGGTTCCCTTCACGGCCTGAGCGAAAACGGCCGGCAGACTCTTTTGAATTTGGGGGTGCGCTACATCGTCGACCTGCGCTCCCAGTTGGAGCGCAAACAGAAGCCCGACCCGGTGGAGGGAGACCCGGAGTTTATCTACCATCATGTCCCCATGCTGGACTACATCAACTCCACGGTGGCAGCCGGGGAAATGAACTTCCCCGATACCATGGAGGAGATGTACTTTGGGCTTCTGGACCATGCGGGCCACAGCTTTGCCAAAGTGTTTGAAGTGTTTGCCCAGCCCAGCAGTTACGGCATTCTGTTTCACTGCACCGCCGGCAAGGACCGCACCGGCGTTGTGGCCATGCTGTTGCTGGCTTTGGCCGGCGCGGAGGAGGACCTGATTGTCGCCGATTACAGCATCAGCCAAGACCTGGTGCCTTCCACCCCCGGTGAGCAGCTCCCCAATATCCCCGCCTACGCCTTCACCTCTCCTCCCGAAATCATCCGGGCGACGCTGCAGCACCTCAACGACCGGTACGGCGGCGTGGAACAGTATCTTTCCCTCATCGGGGTAACCCCCGGGCAAAAGGAAGCGGTGCTGGCCAAGCTGATGGAAGAATCCCTTCCCTTTGAAAATTCGTGATAAAGGAACATCCCTATGATATTGTCCGGACCTGAGATTATCCGGCAGGTCAAGGAGGGGCGCATTTCCATCACCCCCTTTGACGAAAAGCTGGTAGGCCCCAACAGCTGCAACCTGCGGCTGCACAACGAGCTGCTGGTTTACACCGACCCGGTGTTGGACATGAAAAAGCCCCTACAAACCCGGCGCATTACCATTCCCCCCGAAGGATTGGTGCTGGAGCCGGGGGTGCTCTATCTGGGGCGCACCTACGAGCACACCGCCACCGACTACTATGTCCCCATGCTGGAGGGCCGCTCCTCCATCGGGCGATTGGGACTGTTTATCCATGTGACGGCGGGCTTTGGCGACATTGGCTTTTCCGGCTACTGGACCCTGGAAATTCACTGTGTGCACCCGGTGCGCATCTACCCCATGGTGGAAATCTGTCAAATCTACTACCACACCATTGAGGGGGAGCGCCGCCTCTACAACAGCGGAAAGTACCAGAACAACCGGGACATCCAGCCCAGCCTCATTCACCGGGATTTTTTAGACCAAAAGTAAACCAAATCATCACAAAAGGGAGAGAAACCA
>JAKPGH010000160.1 GCA_029550985.1 Bacillota bacterium | reverse complement strand
GAATGTCCTCCCTTTGCTATTTCTTGTGCAGTTGGCAGACCGCACTTCTATTCTAGCAAAGGGAGTTTTTATTGTCTTTCTCATCGGCAAAAGCCTCTTTTGAACCACTCGCCTAGCGAGTGGTTTTACTAGACAAAAAGGACCGGGCTCCGACTGTTTGGAGCCCGGTCCTTTTTAATTGTTCTTGTGACAGATGGCGAGATGTTATGCCGCCGGGGTTTGGAGGTCCCGCTATTATGCGTCCGCCCGGCTCTCCAGTACCTTGCCCTTGTCGCCGTATTGGAGTATCGCAATGAAAACAATGACCGCAATACCGCAGATGTCGGTGATGAGCCCGGGATCGATGAGGGCGAGCCCTGCGCCGATGGACAGTAGCCGCTGCCACCAGGGCATGGGCTTTTTCATGTAGCCCTCGAGACCGGCGGCGATGGCAAACATGCCGATGAGCGAGGTGCAAATAATCTGCACGATGTCCACAATATGTGAATCAATCAGGAGCATCGAGGGGTTGAGCACAAACATATACGGGATGATGAACGCCGCGATGGCGAGTTTCGTGGCGATGACGCCGGTCTTGATCGGGTTGCCCCCCGAGATTGCGGCGCCGGCATAAGCGGCCAGAGCAACCGGCGGAGTGATATCCGCCACGATGCCGAAGTAAAATACGAACATGTGCGCCGCCAGCACGGGGGTGCCGGGAATCAGCTGCAGGATAATCGGGGCTGTAATCGTCGACATGATGACGTAGTTGGCCGTCGTCGGAACGCCCATGCCGAGGATGATGCAGGCAATCATCGTCAGCGCGAGCGCGATGATGTCAATACCGCCTGAGAGGGTCAGCATCCCGTCGGCCAGCTTGAGTCCGATGCCGGAGAGGGACACGATGCCGACGATGATGCCGGCAATCGCGCAGGCCGCCGCAACGCCGATGGTATTTTTCGCACCGTTTTCCAACGCATCCACAAAGGTCGTCGGTGTCAGCCGTGTCTCCTTCGAGAACAAGCTGACGATGATGGCCGCGAGAATCGCCAGGCACGCAGCCCGGGAGGCCGTGAAGCCGTAGGACATGGTGCCCACCAGCACCGCTATGGGGGTCAGCAGATAGCCTTTGCGGAAAAACAGCTTGAAGAAATTTGGAATCGACTCCTTCGGGAGACCCTTTAGCCCGAGCTTTTTGGCCTCGAAATGTACCATCAGGAAGATTCCGGTGAAATACAGGACCGCCGGGAATATGGCCGCGACGGCGATGGTCGCGTAGGGCAGCTCGGTCATCTCCGCCATCAGAAAAGCGGCGGCACCCATGATGGGCGGCATGATCTGGCCGCCTGTGGATGCCGCGGCCTCAACCGCGCCCGCAAAGTTTTTGTCGTAGCCCGTTTTCATCATGATGGGGATCGTCACGCTGCCAGAGCCGACGGTGTTTGCCACCGAGCTGCCGGAATACATCCCTTCCAGTGCACTGGCAATGACCGCCACCTTGGCCGGTCCGCCGGAGGCTTTTCCGGCGACGGAGTTGGCCAGGTCGATGAAAAATGCCCCAATGTTCGTCTTTTCCAGAAACGCGCCAAGAATGATGAAAAGGACGATGAAGGTGGAGCAAACGCCGATAGGCGTGCCGATTACGCCGTCCAGCGTGTAGAAAAGGGTGTAGGAAATCCGCGTGAGCGAGTAGCCGGCCGAAAAGGCATAGACGATAAACCCGCCGGCCACGACCAGAATCGGCCATCCGACAACCCGCCGGCAAACCTCCGCGACGATTAGAATGCCGACGACCGCCACGGCTACGTCCAGCTTCGAGATGCGGGTGGCTTTGCCCGCAATGGCCTCAAAATTGAAAACGTAATAAAAGAAGCATGCCATCCCGACGAGGCCGAGCACGATATCGTACCAGGGCACGAAGTTGACTTTCTTCGCGGATTATTTCCGCGCCGGATAAAGCGTGAATGCGATGGCTATGACCAGCCCCACAAACGACCCGCGCCGTATCTGCTCAGGCCAGACGCTGATGAGATTCATATAGAATAAGAAGAGCGAATAGGCCGCCAGAAAATACCTTACGACCTTCTTCGGTACTCCTTGATAATGCCTTGTATTTGATTCCCTGTCGTATTCGGCCATGACGGCGTCGACATCAATTTGCTCCGCCTCGCCGATTAGGGACCTGTGCTCCGCTTCGGACATCAGGTTACCTCCCAATCCAATCATAGTTTTGTGTGTAGTCTGCTTCAGCAGCCGGGAAAAATACGGCCACCGGGCAATGAGAACCTGCGCCCGACGGAAAAGCGCACCGTCGTGTTTTTTCCGCAGAGCTCCCGCAGGCTGACGGTCCTCCCGCCGATCTCCATCACATGATCCGAGACCGTGCCGACAATATAAGAGAGGTTATCCATTTTCTGCTCAAAGCCGCTGACGGTCATGGAGCCGTCCTCCCCGATAATCAGCCTCTGCCCATCCTGCAGTTCTGTCTGCACGCCGGCGCCAAAAGAAAAATAGGCCGTTCTGACGACAAATATATCGCGGCCCCGCACTTCGTATACATCGGTGACCGGCGTCTGGTTGACCGAATGGATGAAGCTTACGGAAAACTCACCGCGGTCCTCGCACGGGAAAGCTCCGAGAAGCTTTCCCGTGTCGCCGTCTGTCAGCAGGACGTATTTGTCTGAAACGCTAAAACACAAGACGGCGAAAACCGCCAGTACAGCGAAAGCCACCGCAGCCTTTGCCGGAAATTTTCGAATCCTCACTGAAGGAGGCCGATTTCCTTATAATATTTTGCGGCGCCCGGATGCAGGTCTACGGAGATGGAAGCCACCGAGTAAGCGGGGTCCAGTTCCTTGCCCTTGGGATGGGCAGCTGCGATCTCCTGGGCATTTTCAAAGAGTGCCTTCGTCATGTTGTATACGAGGTCCTCGCTGAGCTTATCCGAGACGATGTAGGTGGCCACGACGGCGACCGTCTTGACGTCCCTGTCAACGCCCTTGTAGGAATTGGCGGGTACGGAAAACTGGGTATAGAACGGGTATTTCTCCATCAGGATCGCAGCGTGCTCGTCGTCCACTTCCAGCAGATTGATGCTGTTGGAAGTTGCAAGCTCCACGATGGCGGTCGTCGGCGCGCCGGCGACACAGAAGAACGCGTCGATCTTGTCGTCCTTCAGGGCGGTCGCGCTGTCGGCAAAGCTCAGGTTGTGCACTTCGATATCGGCCTTCGTGACGCCATACGCATCAAAGATCTGCCACGCGTTGAACTCGCAGCCGGAGCCAACGTCGCCCACGGATACCCGCTTGCCCTTGAGCTGCTCGATGGAGCTAATATCGCTTTTGCTGACAATCTGGACGACCTCGGCGTAGCAGCCGGCCATCGCAGAAAAACCTTCCACCTTTTCACCTTGAAACAGGTCGATGCCGTTGGCCGCGTAATACATGACGTCATTCTGGACAATGGCGATATCCGCCTCCCCGTCGGCGACGAGGTAGATGTTCGCCTTGGACGCGCCCGTAGACTGGACGTCAAAGCTGAGGTTTTCGACCTTCTCGGAAAGTACCTTGGAAACCGTTCCGCCGAAGGCGTAGTACGTGCCGGTGGTGCCGCCTGTAGCCATTTTCAGTGTGGTCTTCTTGCCGTCGCATCCCGTCAACACAAACGTGCACATCACGAGAATGACAAGGACGATGGCTGCAATCCTCTTTTTCATTTCTTTCCCTCCTATTATGTTGCGGTACAGAATGCAGGATTCAGTATACATTATTTCAGTGTCAACTTCAAGACAAACGCAAAATAATTCAATGTCCGCAGGGAAAATCCAAAATTTCCATGCGCAGGGCCGCGCTGCCGCTAGCCTGTTTTGAATAAACCAACCTGCAGTCCTGCATCTGAGTTCCACAGCGGTTACCCGGTCGGGGTAGGCGGAGCAATCCGCGAGTCCCAGCAGGAATTTTTACTATCAAGAGTGTGATAGTCGGATAGTTGTTATAGTCCCAGGATTTTCGGAAGCTGTTCCGCCAGCTCGGCTTTTTGCCGGGACGGCCGCGTCCGGAAACCCTTCATTTTATCCATCTTCATGAAGATTACCCTGCCTGCACAGGCAAGGTATATCAGAAGTATATCATCTGTTGAAAATGATGCCTTTATTACAGCTACAACCGGGAAAGAAGCCGCCGAAAATTATTAATTTGCATAATTTCCAGGAGGTAATCGGCGGTTATTTCATGATTTTAACGCCCCATTTTATTGCTTTAAAGTGCTTGACATAGAAATACATTTATAGTATCATTTGTTTAATTTTCAATCTTACTTTTCAATCTATAGGCTATAGGTTCTGTTCACCCAGTACACAGGAAATGGGACCTATTTATTTTAATACAAAGGAGAGAGTGTGTGTATGAAAAAAGTAAGTCTTTTACTGGCTGTCTGTCTGAGCATCGCACTGCTTGCAGGCTGCGCTCAGCAGGGTTCTTCTGGTGGCAATAACAGCAATGTTATTAAAATCGGTGTAAACTACGAGCTGTCCGGCGGTGTTGCCACCTACGGTCAGAGCTCGGTGGAAGGCATCGAGCTTGCCATCAAAGAAATCAACGAGGCCGGCGGCGTAAACGGCAAGCAAATCCAACTGGTCAAATACGACAACAAGTCCGAAGAGGCAGAGGCTACCACCCTGGCCAGCAAGTTGATGACCCAGGACAAGGTTGTGGCCGTATTGGGACCCGCCACTTCCGGTTCCTTTAAGGCAACCATTCCCGTGGCGATTAAGAACAAGATTCCCGTCATCTCCGGTTCCGCCACCGCCGACGATGTGACCGTGGACGAAAACGGCGTGAAGGAATACGCTTTCCGCATCTGCTTCAACGACTCCTATCAGGGAACCGGCATGGCTAACTACGCTCTGAAGAACCTTTCCAAGTCCAAGGCCGTTGTCATTATGGACAGCTCCAGTGACTACGGCAAAGGCCTTGCCGAAAACTTCGTCAAAACCTTCGAAGCCGGCGGCGGCACCATTGTTGCCCAGGAAGCCTATGTAAAGGGCGACACCGACTTCAACGCCATTTTGACCAGCATCAAAGGCAAGGATTTCGACGTTATCTTCATCCCCGGTTACTATGAGGAAGCCGGCCTGATCATCAAGCAGGCTCGCGCTCAGGGCATCGACGTTCCGATTTTGGGTGCCGACGGATTCGACTCTCCTGTTCTGGCTCAATTGGCCGGCGCCGACGCCCTCAACGAGGTTTACTTCTCCAACCACTATTCTTCCCTGGACCAGGATCCCGTGGTGCAGAACTTCATTTCTCTGTTCAAGAAAGAATACAACAAGGAACCCGATGCCTTCAACGCCCTGGGCTATGACCTTGCCAAGTTCGTCGTAGACGGTATCAAACGGGCCGAGAAGCTGGACGGCGAATCCCTGAAGAACGCTCTGGAGTCCACCGAAAACTTTGCCGGCGTCACCGGTAACTTTACCATTGACGAGAACCACAACCCCGAAAAGGCTCTGGTGGTTATCCAGCTGAAAGACGGCGTACAGCACTCCAGCGAGAGAGTCAGCAACTAATTCGATTGCAGCTTCCAAGTAAATACTTTGCATAAATGCATATAAGTGAGGACAGTTCTTGTCTTCACTTATATGTGTTTTATCAGCGTATCCTATCCAAATCCCATCATATTACTCATAAAAAATGCGGCTTAGAGGTAGACGACTCTCTCCAAATATTATATAATTGGTTGCAAGAACTGTTGACGGAGCTTGCAACGCTTGAGATAACTCTGCGTTTCAGCTTTGCGCGGAATCATTTGCTGCATGTCATCACACGGATTGAAAGAAGGGAAACTTTTGGAACAGTTTTTACAGCAGATCATCAACGGTATTTCTCTCGGCAGCATTTATGCACTGGTTGCTCTGGGCTATACCATGGTTTATGGTATCATCAAGCTCATCAACTTTGCGCACTGTGATATTTATATGATCGGTGCATATGTCGGGTATTTCTGCATGACCTTTTTGGGCATTGGTTTTGTGCCGTCTTTGTTGGCGGCCATGGCGGTGTGCACCGTACTGGGTGTCACCATTGAGAAGATCGCCTATAAACCCTTGCGAAATGCGACAAGAATCGCCGTATTGATTACCGCCATCGGTGTGTCGCTGTTTTTGGAATACGGCACCATGTTCTTTGTAAAAGCGCAGGTGCGTTCCTATCCGCCCTTGACCGGGTTGCTTGCGGAAACCTTGCGGTTGGGAAATATCAGCGTTCCGATGTTGCAGGTTCTGATTCTCGCCATCACCGTCATCCTCATGCTGCTGCTCCAGTTTATTGTCAATAAGACCAAAATCGGCAAGGCCATGCGCGCCGTTTCGATGGACCAGGACGCCGCGGAGCTTATGGGCATCAACGTGGACACCACCATTTCCTTTACCTTTGCTCTGGGTTCTGCGTTGGCAGGCGCCGCAGGCATATTGGTGGGAATCTACTACAACTCCATCAACCCCCTGATGGGTGTGCTTCCCGGGCTGAAGTCCTTCGTGGCCGCTGTGTTCGGCGGTATCGGCATCATTCCTGGAGCCATGATTGGAGGATATATCATCGGAATCGTGGAAGTTTTGATTTCCGGATACATAAACTCCATGTACAGAGATGCATTTGTGTTTGCTATTTTGATTTTGATTCTTATCTTGAAGCCTGCGGGATTGTTGGGGAAAAATACCAGGGAAAAGGTGTAGTCGATGAAAAAATTAGCGGAAACGATGCGAAATACGAAATCATGGAGCAAGCTGCTGCTGCTTGTGCTCACCTACGCAATTATCCATCTTCTGATCATATTTGGAATTATTCAGGACTTTCAGCAAATCACCCTCACTACCATCTGTATCAACATCATCCTTGCCGTCAGCCTTAACCTGATTACAGGGTTTACTGGCCAGTTTTCGTTGGGTCACGCGGGCTTTATGTCCATCGGCGCTTACACCTGCGCCCTCATCACCATGCGCATGCCTACCATCCCGGGCTTTATCCTCGGTCTGGTGGCGGGTGCCGTTGCCGCCGCCATCGTGGGCATTCTGGTGGGCCTGCCCACCCTTCGCCTTCGCGGTGACTACCTGGCCATCGCCACCCTTGGTATGTCGGAAATTATCCGCATTGTATTTTTGAACCTCAACATTACCAACGGTGCTGCTGGTTTGAGCGGTATTCCCCAGTTTGTCAACTGGCCGTGGCTCTTTGTGTTTACGGCGGGAACCATCCTTCTGATTGTCAACTTCTTGAAGTCGTCCCACGGCAGGGCCTGCATCTCCATCCGGGAAGATGAAATCGCGGCGGAGGCCATGGGCATCAACACCACCAAATACAAAGTCACCGCCTTTGCCATTGGTGCGTTTTGCGCCGGCATCGCCGGAGCTCTGTACGCCTCCTATTTCTTCTTCATCAAGCCCACCACCTTTAACTTTCAGAAGTCGGTGGACGTGCTGGTCATGGTGGTGTTGGGCGGAATGGGAAGCGTTTCCGGCTCGGTGCTGGCTGCCATCCTGCTGGCCCTGATTTCCACCTTCCTGCAGTCCTTCTCGGAACTGCGCATGGTGATCTATTCGCTCATTTTAATCATCATTATGATTTTCCGTCCTCAGGGGCTTATGGGGTCCAAGGAGCTCTCTCTTTCCATGCTCAGCAAGCTTGGCAGCAAATTTTCGTTCCGGAAAGGAAGGGTTTAGGCCATGCCAATACTAACTGTTAAGAAGCTGACCAAAAACTTTGGAGGATTGGCTGCGGTATCCAATGTCAGCTTGGAGCTGGAGCAGGGCGAGTTGGTGGGACTGATCGGCCCCAACGGAGCCGGCAAAACCACGGTGTTCAACTTGCTCACCGGCGTATACAAGCCCACTTCCGGAACCATCACTTTACATACTAACGGAACGGATAAACCCATTCAAGGGCTCAAACCCTATAAGGTATGCGAAATGGGCATCGCCAGAACCTTTCAAAATATCCGTCTGTTCAAGGATTTGACGGTGCTGGACAACGTGCGCATCGCCATGCACAAAAATGTGAAATACGGCCTTGCCGCAAGCTTTTTGCGCCTGCCTTCCTGCCAGAAGGAAGAACAGGAGCTGGTGGAGCGCAGCATGGAGCTGCTCAAAATTATGAAGCTGGACCACAAGAAGGATGAGCTTGCCCGAAACCTTCCCTACGGAGAGCAGCGTCACCTGGAGATTGCCCGCGCACTGGCCACCAATCCCAGCCTGCTTCTTTTGGACGAACCGGCGGCGGGCATGAACCCGGCGGAGACCGCCCAGCTTACGGAGGTCATTAGCTGGATTCGCAATCAATTTAAACTGACCATTCTGCTGATTGAACACGACATGTCCCTGGTCATGAAAATCTGCGAGCGCATTTACGTTCTGGACTACGGCCAAGTCATTGCCAGCGGCACCCCGGAAGAAGTACGGACAAATAAGCGGGTTATCGAGGCTTATTTGGGAGAGGACGTTAACAATGCTTGAGATTAAGGATCTTAGTGTATATTTCGGTGTCATCAACGCCCTGAAGGGAATTTCCCTTACGGTGAACGAAGGCGAGATTGTGACTCTGATCGGAGCCAACGGCGCCGGCAAAACCACAACCCTTCGAACCATATCCGGGCTGGAAAAGCCCACCAGCGGCACCATTCTGCTGGAGGGCAAGGACATCACCGCCACATCCGCCAAGGACCGGGTTAAGATGGGCATCTCCCACGTTCCGGAAGGGCGCCGTGTCTTTCCATCCATGTCGGTTCTGGAAAATCTTGAATTGGGAGCCTACCTGCGTCGGGATAAAAAAGAGATTGCCAAGGATCTGCAAATGGTCTACGAGCACTTCCCCATTCTACACACTCGCCGCAAACAGGCGGCAGGAACTCTTTCGGGAGGCGAGCAGCAAATGCTGGCCATCGGTCGAGCCCTGATGAGCCGGCCGAGAATCCTGCTTCTGGATGAGCCGTCCATGGGTCTTGCCCCCTTGCTTGTACAGGAAATTTTTAATATAATTGGTAATATCAATAATAATGGAACTACAGTCCTGTTGGTGGAACAAAACGCCAGCATGGCACTCCGTATCGCCCATCGTGCCTATGTAATGGAGACGGGATCTATAGTTCTTTCAGGAACCGGAGCCGACCTAATGCAGAGCGAGGATATTAAAAAAGCCTATTTAGGGGGTTAGTGTATGTTTGTAAAGAACAAGATGACCGGCAATCCATTCACAATCTCACCGGACCAGACCATTCCCGAGGCTCAGGAGATTATGATGCAGCACAACGTCAGACGTCTGCCTGTTGTCAAAAACGGCAAGCTGGTGGGTATTGTGTCCAAAGAGGATATCGAACGGTACTCCCCTTCCAAGGCAACTGCCCTCAGCATGGGTGAAATCACCTATCTGCTCTCCAAGACCAAAATCAAGCAAATCATGTCCAAACATTTGATTACCGTTTCCCCCGATGCCCTTCTGGAGGAAGCGGCCATCCTGATGCGGGACAACGATGTGGGTTTCCTGCCGGTGGTGGACGACGGCAAGTTGGTTGGCATCATCACCGAAAGCGACATCTTCGATTCCTTCATCGAACTGTTGGGCTTCCGCGAGCAGGGCACCCGTCTGACCATCGAAGCCATTGACGAGCCCGGAATTATGTCTAACCTGACCAGCATCATAGGCGAATATGGCGCCAACATCACCCGGGTGGCGGTTTACCGCGGCTCCACCGGCAAGAGCGCCATTGTAGTAAGTCTTAACTCTTTCAATACGGCGGAAATTGAAAAAGCCATTGAGGAGCACGGCTTCACCATTTTGTATAAAATCCAGAACCAATAGCATACAGCGTCAACACAGCAGGCAGGCTTACCATACAGCTGCCTGCTTTATCTTTATCCGGAACACCAAACAATCCGTAATAGGAGGAAAGACAATGGAGTTGGAACGTATGATGTCGGTTGCCCAAAAATGAATTGCCTGCGGCATCCAAAGCGCTTTTGCCGGAAGATATTCCGCAACTGGTAACGTGGTTGTCCAGTAAAGACGACGACATTCGCTATCAAGCGCTCCTCCTCTTGCAGAACCGGTCGGCATATTTCGATGACGTTTATCCATATTGGAATACCTTTCGCAACAAACTGACAAGCGATAATTCTTATCAGCGAAGCATTGGGCTTATGCTGATTGCCGAGAATGCAAAATGGGATTCGGAAAACAGGATGGAACGGACGATAGACCAATACCTGTTGTCTCTCCACGACCCAAAGCCCATCACCGTGCGCCAGTGTATTCAATCCCTTGGGAAAATTGCCTCCGCCAAACCGGAACTGGGTGAAAAAATCGCTTCCAGCCTCATGTCTTTGGATCTTGCGGAAGTAAAGGAGACCATGCGAAACTCCATACTGGTGGATATCCTGAAGGTTTTATTGGCCATTCGGCGGCAAGATTCAGCCGACGCAATAGACGATTTATCTTTCGCGCGCTTTCCGGCAAGATGTTAGATAAAAAATCCAAGAAACAACTGGAGGCTCTTATGAAAGGGACGGCATAACATCCCGCTTTTCGTTGAAGCCGCCGCATTTTTAACAGCAAATGAGTTAACATAACGGAAGTGAACGATTTACGCCCTGATCAAATCATTTGGGTTTTTCATCCAACATTTTAGTATATCTACTACTTGTCCCGTTTGGCCGAACGGTGATATATTTATTACGTTAATCTGCAAAAGGGGGAAAGCGTATGGAATTTTTCAGGAATCTCGGCCCATTTCTTCTTGCGGTCGTGGCGGTCATCATCAACGGGGTGCCTCAGCTTCTTTATGCGCAGGCTCGGGGCTTTGCGTTAAAGCCGGCAGGTTTCGCCTACCTGGTAGGGGGATTCGGCAACCTGCTGACCGGCTCGGTCACTCCTATCTCCGCCCAGGCGGAAACCATCACCGTGGCCAGCGTCAAAAAGAATATCAGAGACAATGTGAGCTCGATACTCCTTGCGTCGCTCTTCATGATCATTATCGCTGCCTGCGGCGGAATCACTAAAATTTCCGACTTTGCAGGGGTGGCGATTATTTCCGGCATGATGAGCGGCGTTGGTTTAATTTTGGCCGGCGTGTCGCTGGACATGTTCAATCAGGATAAGCGCACTTCCCTGGTTTCCATTGTCGCAGCCATTGTCGCCTATGCTGTTTTCTACAACAGCCCCAACAAGGTTGTGTGGACCATCTTCATCTCGGTGATGGTATCCACCGCCGACTTTTTGCTGCTGCAAAAGCGCAGAGTGGACATCTCCGCCTCCATCGAAGAGGGGCGGGAGCCTTTGCAGATGAGCAGCGAATGGCGCTTCTGGAAAAAAGAGTACTGGCAGGACTTTAAAATTATCAAGCCCAGAATCAACGCAACGGTTATTTTGGGCGCTTTGAGCTTGGTGATGCTGAACATCGGCGCCAATATTTCCTTTGGCGGAATTACCGCAAGCATTGCCGGCACCACCCAAAACTTTGACTACCTTTCCATCATCAACTCGTTGGCCGACCTTCCCAGCTCCCTATTCGGAGGGCCTCCCATTGAAGCCATCATCTCCGGTACGGCGGGAGCTCCCTGGCCGGTCGCCTGCGGCATCGTTTTCATGTTCACCACCGGTATTTTAATTTTGGTGGGCGTGGTGGACCGGCTGGGTAAGTATCTGCCCAGCCAGAGCATTGCCGGCTTTTTGCTGGTGATTGGCTTTGCCCTCACCTTTGCCCCCAATCTGAGCGCGGTGGCGGGCTCCGACCACCCCATGAGCGGTTACATTGCCCTTGGCGTCACGGCGTGGTCCAAGAACCCCTTCATCGGCATGGTGGCAGGCATTTTAACCCGTTATTTCGGTTCCTACGTCGGTTTGGTGTAAAAATAGGTTATATTTCTCCGGGAAGGAAGGAACAAGAATGTCCAATGCAAATTGGCCCGATGTCTGGAAAATACGCATCGATGAAGAGCTGGAAATCGAATTGCCCCTGGTGGAAATCGGCAACGGCTTTTATATCTATTCCTTTGACATGACCGGCGAGTCCAGGTGGAACAGGCATGCGGCAAAGGCGCTGACCAAAAAGCTGGCGGGCTATCGCTACGACGGCTTTGTGACGGTGCAAACCAAATCCTCCGGCCTTTGCCAGGAAATGGCCCGGGACATGGACTGCTATCTGGAGCTGCGCAAAGCCCGCAAGTCCTTTATGAAGGACCCGAAGCATGTGGTGGTGAAGTCCATCACCACACAGGGCGAGCAGGAGTTGTGGGTCGGCCGGGAAAAGTACGAGCGGTTCCAGGGCAAGAAGCTCTGCTTTGTGGACGACGTGGTGTCAACGGGCGGAACCGTGGACGCAGCTCTGGCGATGGCAAAGGAAATCGGCTTTGAAATTTCCGTCATCGCCTGCGTTTTGACGGAAGGCGAGGAACACACCCACTACAAGGGAATCCCTCTGGTTTCGCTGGGGCATATTCCGTTGCCGGGAGCCCTCGCCAACAACGAATAAGAATTCGGCGAAAAGGGTATTGACAATGACGCGATTGTCGTGCTAATCTTGTTTCGTACAGCAAAGGCGCTGTGGATGTGAATCCGCAGCGCCTTTATTTTTTACTTCCGAAAGGAGTGTCGGTATGAGTCCCCTGCGCGCATCGAAAGGTCGGCAACCACATTGCAAAGTCGAGGGCAAAGCGGTATGAGAAACGAAGGAACCAGGCTTGCGTTTACCAAAATGCACGGATGCGGGAACGACTATATCTACATCGACTGTTTGGAGCAGGAAATCAGCGCCCCCGAGCAACTGGCCGTTGCGCTGTCCGACCGGCATTTCGGCATCGGCGGGGACGGATTGGTTCTAATCTGCAGAAGCGACATTGCCGACGCCAAAATGAGAATGTTCAACCTGGACGGAAGCGAAGGCAAAATGTGCGGAAACGCCATCCGCTGCGTTGCGAAATACCTCTATGACAACAATATTTGCAAAAAGGATGAAATTAAAATTGAAACCTTAAGCGGTGTGAAAACCCTGCAGGTGTACGCCCAAAACGGCCTCGCCACATCGGCAAAGGTGGATATGGGGAAAGCCGAGCTGACTCCTTCCAAAATACCCGTGGCGTTGCCGGGGGACAGCATTGTCAACGCGCCTCTCACCGTTCACGGCAAGACTTATGCCATCACCTGCGTATCCATGGGCAATCCCCACGCCGTCGTTTTCTGCGAGGACGTGGACAGCTTAAATCTTGCCGAAATCGGCCCCCGTTTTGAGCATCATGAAATCTTTCCGGAACGGGTGAATACCGAATTTGCGCAGGTCATAGACCAAAACACCTTAAAAATGCGGGTGTGGGAACGGGGAAGCGGCGAGACACTTGCCTGCGGGACCGGCGCCTGCGCGGCGGCCGTCGCGTCGGTTTTAAACGGCTATTGCGCCAAAGGGCAAGACATCCGAGTACTTCTCACAGGAGGAGAATTGATCATAAACTATACCGACGAAAGGGTACTGATGACAGGGGGATGTGTCAAAGTATTCGAGGGAGTCGTGGAACTTTAGCCAGTCCTTCCCTTTTACGACACTTCCGAAGCCCCCTGGAAATTTGAGACGCGAGGTTTGATTATGAGGATTAACACAAATTATCTCCAGTTGCAAGACAGCTATTTGTTTTCCTTCATTGCGCAGCGTGTGAGCGAATTTAAACAACAGCACCCCCAAAAAAACATAATCCGGCTTGGCATCGGAGACGTCACCCTGCCCCTTGTTCCGGCGGTTGTGGAGGCCATGCACAAGGCCGTTTCGGAAATGGGCAGCGCGGACACCTTTAAAGGGTACGGAGAAGAACAGGGTTACGGCTTTTTAAGGGAAGCAATCTGCGACTACTATGCCGGCAAAGGCGTATTGCTGGACAAAAACGAAGTGTTCATCAGCGACGGCGCCAAAAGTGACCTGGGCAATATTCTGGATATATTCGATGTAAACAATACTGTCGTCATCCCGGACCCGGTTTACCCCGTATATGTGGACACCAACATTATGACCGGACGGAAAATCAATTTTGTAAACGGTAGCGTGGAAAACAGTTTTCTGCCGTTGCCCGATGAAAATACCGAAGGGGATATTGTCTATCTCTGCTCGCCCAATAATCCCACCGGCGCCGTTTACACCAAAGAACAACTGCAGCTTTGGGTGGATTGGGCGTTGGAAAGGCAGGCGGTGATTCTGTTTGACAGCGCCTATGAGGTGTTTGTCCAGGACCCGAACCTGCCCACCAGCATCTTTCAGATTCCCGGGGCAAAACAATGCGCCATTGAGTTTTGTTCCCTTTCCAAAACCGCTGGCTTTACCGGAACCCGCTGCGGCTACACGGTGATTCCTCAGGCTCTGGTTCGAGACAGCGTGCCGTTAAACAAACTCTGGCTCAGGCGGCAAACCACCAAGTTCAACGGCGTGTCCTACATCGTGCAGCGAGGCGCCGAGGCCATCTTTACCGAAACGGGATTGAGGCAAATCAAAGAACAAATCCAATACTACCTCGGCAACGCCCGCTTGATGGCGGACACCCTCACCGAGCTGGGCATCTGGTTTACGGGAGGGAAAAATTCGCCGTATCTCTGGCTGAAATGCCCCAACAATATGTCCTCCTGGGAGTTCTTTGATTTTCTGCTGACGCAGGGCAATATCGTGGGCACGCCGGGTGCCGGTTTCGGAGCCAACGGGGAAGGATTTTTCCGGCTGTCCGCCTTTGGGAACCAAGACAACGTGGCGGAAGCCATGGAGAGAATGAAAAAAATACTGTAATAGAACAAATCCATCTCCCTTTTCTGGATGAGGGAGATGGATTGCTTTATGTATCCCAACTGTTATATGCGGACGTTTACCCCGCTATCCTTCAGATAACGCTTCAGGCTGCCGATCTCTATCTTTTTGGTGTGAAAGACACCGGCGGCAAGGCCCGCGTCAATCCGATCGTATTGGAACAATTCCAAAAAGTCTTCCATGGTTCCCGCTCCCCCGCTGGCAATCAGCGGAACCGAAACGATTTCGCCAAAGGCGCGGAGCATCGGCAGGTCGAAGCCTCCCCGCACTCCGTCGGTATCGATGGAGTTAAGCACAATCTCCCCCGCTCCCAGGTCTTCTCCCCGTTTTGCCCACTCCAGGGCGTCCATTCCCGTGTCGATTCTGCCGCCGTTGGCAAAGACGTGGAATTTGCCGTCCACCCGTTTGACGTCCATGCTGAGCACCACGCATTGGCTGCCGTAACGCTTTGCCGCGGCGCCGATCAGCGAAGGGTTCTTGATGGCGCCGGTGTTGACGCTGACCTTGTCGGCGCCGGATTTTAATACGGTGTCGAAATCGTCCAGGGAGTTGATGCCTCCCCCCACCGTAAGGGGAATGAAAATTTGCGAAGCCACCGCCCGCAACACGTCGGTAAAGAGCTTTCGGCCCTCGACGCTTGCCGTAATGTCGTAAAAGACCAGTTCATCCGCCCCGGTTTCGTAGTAGTAGCGCGCCATTTCCACAGGGTCCGCCATATCCCGGATTTCCTGAAAGTTGACGCCCTTCACCACCCGCCCGTTTCTGACGTCTAGGCAGGGTACGATTCTCTTGCTGACCATGACAGCGCCTCCCTATCGTTAGAGTTCGGAAAAAGCCTTGAGCAGCCGAAGCCCAGCGCCGCCGCTTTTTTCCGGGTGGAACTGCATGCCGTATATCCTGCCGGAGCGCACCAGCCCCGGCACCCTGACGCCGTATTCCGAAACGCCCAGGATATGGTCGCAGCAGTTGGCGGCGTAATAGCTGTGGACATAGTAGACCCATTCGCCGTTCTGGAAGTGTCGGAAGATGGGGTCGTCCCGGACGATTTCCAGCTTGTTCCAACCCATATGGGGGACTTTGAGGGTCGGCGCAATATCCTTTGCCAGCGGCAGGACGGAGCCGGAAATCAGCCCCAAGCCTTCATGCTCGCCGTGCTCCATGCTTTTGTCAAACAAAAGCTGCATGCCCAGGCAGATGCCGAGCAGGGGCTTTTCCGCCCCCAACTCTTTGACGGTGTCCACCAGCCCCGATTCCCGCAGCTTTTCCATGGCATCGCCAAAAGCGCCGACTCCGGGCAGGATGATTCGTTCGGCCCTTTTCAGCACTTCCTTCTGGTTGGTCACCACGCAATCCAGGCCCAACGAGCGGAGGCTGCACAACAGCGAAAACAAATTGCCGACGCCGTAATCCACCACAGCAATCATTCAAACATCCCCTTTACGGAAAATTATACAACGGAACGGCAGGGGGCGAAAAGCATCTCACACCACTTGGAAGATATAAAATTTCAGGTAATCCGTCTCCGGGACATTCCACAGAATAGGATGGTCCGGGGCTTGCTGGCAGGCCTCCATCTGACGGAGGGATACGGCGGCATCCTTTGCGGCGCTTGCCAGCATTTTGCGGAATAAGTCCTCCGTCATGAAGTGGCTGCAGCTGCAGGTGGCAAGATACCCGCCCCGGGGCAGCACCTTCATGGCCTTGAGGTTAATCTCTTTGTATCCCCGGGCGGCGTCCTGCACCGTCTTGCGGGATTTGGTAAAGGCCGGCGGGTCCAGGATGATAAAGTCATAGTCCCGGCATTTTTGGTCCGCCAGCCTGGTCAGCAGGTCAAAGACGTCCTCGCAGAGAAAATCCATTTTCCCGTCCACCCCGTTGCGGACGGCGTTGGCCTTCGCCATATCGATGGCCGACTGGGAAATATCCACGCAGGTCACATGCTCCGCCCCGCCAACCGCCGCATTCAGGCCGAAGGAGCCGGTGTGGGTAAAGCAGTCCAGCACCCGCTTGCCTCCGGCAATCCGGGCCACGGCGGCGCGATTGTATTTCTGGTCCAGGAAAAAGCCGGTTTT
>JAKPGH010000149.1 GCA_029550985.1 Bacillota bacterium | reverse complement strand
GGCAGCGCTGCAGCTCCCCTTCGGGATAATCCCGGCTGCGGATGAGTTCAGCCACCTTTCGGCCGTCCAACAGTTGCCGCCCCGGATTGAGCTGCACCGACAAGTCCCCGTCGGGCAGGGTCAGCTCCTCCTCCAGCTCGAACTCCACGCTGCCCACCGCCTGCGCCGCCGTGATGAAGTTGGGCAGGCTGATGCGCACATACCGGTGAATGGGCAGGTTGAGGTGTTTTGCCAACGCGTCCCGGGTGTAGCGCGCCCCGCCGTAGCGGTACGCTTCGCTGAGGGTTTCCTCCCGTTGCTCCGAATTTAACACCGTTTGGGGCGGAAACGCCGCCACCTTTACCTTTCGGGCCACGGGGTCAAACCGGGCCAGCAGGTAGGTTCCCGCCACGGCGTCGGAGGAATCCGCCCCAAATATTAAAACCGTCAGCGCATCCTCTTCCGCCGGGACATACGGCTCCTCCTCGCGGACGGCGGGCTGCGCCGCATCCTGCGGGGAAGACGGGTGCACTGTGGTGACGAGAAATAAAAACATCAGGGAGAGGAGGAAAAAAGCAACGCAGAAGCTGAGGAGAAAATACTGTATTCGCAGCGATTTTTCCTGATCCACAAACATTCCTCCCACATTCGGTACTCGTTTATTGTTGACCGTATCCGGGGGGAATTAATCACCGAGGCCCTATTTGCTCAACTGCGCCCGTAAACTCTGGAGTATTTTCTTTTCCCGCCGGGACACCTGCACCTGGGTCATTCCCAGCTCCTCGGCGGTCTGGGTTTGGGTCTTGCCCCAAAAATACCGCAGGAACACAAGCCTGCGATCCCCCGGCTCCAACTGCCCCAGCACCTGTTTGAGGGAAATAATGTCCGAGAGCATGTCTTCCGGGGAATCCACCGGCAAATCCAGCTGTTTTCCGCCGTCCTCTTCCCCCGCGGTCAGGGAAAGGGGAGGGGTGGCGGCGGTCATGGCCTCCACCACCTGGTCTTCGTCTACTTCAAGAATTTGGGCCAGCTCGCTGACATGGGGTTCCCGGCCGTGTTCCAGGGAAAATCGTTCCCGCACCCGGGCAATTTTCAGGGAAAGCTCTTTGAGGGAGCGGCTTACCTTGACCGTTCCTCCGTCCCGAAAGAGCCGGCGCATTTCCCCCAAAATTACCGGAACCGCGTAGGTGGAAAAGCGCAGCCCCCGTTCGGAGTCGAAGGCGTCCGCCGCTTTGATGAGCCCCATACACCCCGCCTGGAACAGGTCGTCGTATTCCATGCCGCGGCCTTTTAGCTTTTGAGCGCAGGAGTGAACCAGCCCAATATTGCTTTCAATTAACTCCTGACGCGTATCCGCCTTATTCATTGCACCTCCGGTCAACCGTTCCGCCCGGCCAAAGTCCGGGTTAGTGTGACTGTGGTTCCCTTGCCGGGACGGGAGGTAACCTTAACCTTGTCGCACAGGCTCTGCATCACCGCAAAGCCCAACCCCGCCCGCTCCCCTTCGGGGGAGGTGGTGTACAAGGGTTCCATCGCCTTTTGGATATCCTCAATCCCGCAGCCCTTGTCCCGAATGCGAATCACCACGCGGTTGTCGGGGTAGATGGCGGCGGTTATGTAAATGGTCTGGATACTTTCCCGGTAACCGTGGACAATGGCGTTGGTCACCGCCTCCGAAACGGCGGTTTTAATGTCGGTCAGCTCGTCGACGGTGGGGTCCAGCGCCGCCACAAAGGCGGCTACGGCCGTGCGGGCAAAGGCTTCGTTGGCGCTTTTGCTGGGGAAGCTCAGCTTCATTTCGTTCAGCGGCTTCATTTTCTGACACCTCCGGTTTCCATGTTGGCCAAACGCTCCAGCCCCGCCAGACGCATGACCTTTTTGATGTGGTTGGGCAGGTTTTCGATTTTCAATTCTCCCCCCAACTCCTGCATCAGGGCGTAACGGCCCATCACCAGGCCGATGCCCGACGAATCCATAAAGGTAACATCCCGAAAATCCAATACCAAAACGGCAGGGTGGGCCCGCTCCGCCGCCTCGTCGATTTCTTCCCGAATGGTCCGAACCACGTGGTGGTCCAGCTCTCCCGACAGATAAGCCGTTAGAATATCTTCTGCCAGATAAATGCGTACCGACATTATGTAGCAGCCTCCTTATGGAATATGTGGCCGACGGTATTTTGCTCAAATTTTCCAGCCCTATACCTAGTTTGTCCCAAAATAATACTCCTATAACATACAATAGAAAATTTTCTGTAAAAAATTGGTCGTCTTTTGACAGCCGGTTGCTTTATGTTAAATCCCATGCGGCTGCAAAAAGGCGAAACAAAGAAAAACCGCCCGAATCCGTTGTGGATTCGAGCGGTGAAGCAATTCTATTGTCTTGTATTAAAGAACCATGGCGTCCGCCAAACGCTGCTTGGCGGCGGAAAAGTCCGCCTCCGAAATGGCGTCGGCCGTCTCAAACCGAGCCCGCACCTCCTGATGGTGGGTGGTTTCGGTGGCCGTCAGCTCCAGCAGGCCGTTTTCGTTGAGCAGGAACTCGATTTGCAGCGGGCTTCCGGCCGGCAAGCCTTCCGGCAGTTCCAAAACGGCCTCTCCGATTTCGGTGCCCTCGCAGGGGTCCGCCATCTCCTCGGAGCTCAGGCTTTCCAGCACCCGGATGGTGACGGTTTTCTGGTTGGGGGCCACCGTATAGAACTCCTGCACCCGTCTGGCCGGCAGCTCGGTGTTTTTCAGAATCATGTTGAACAGGACTTCCTCCTGCTCCCCGTCCTGCGGGGTGACGCTCTTAAAGGCAATGGTTCCAAAGCTGCGGCTGGTGACGTTGACGATATGCATGTCCACGCTGGCGCCGAGTACGTCCGTGGGCAAATTGGCCTGTCTGGCCATTTCCTGGATATCCGCCTTGCCGCTGCGGATTTCCTCCCGCAGTTCCTTGGGGCTTTTCCCCGTTTCCTGAGCCGTCTTTTCAATGAGCTGGGCAAAGTAGGACTGGCGGTTGGCGTAGATGGCGGCTCCTTTGGCCACCGCTTCGTCGGGGTCAAACATCTTGACGGGAGCGGAAAACTCCTTTTGAATCCGCCGGGTAATCTGAGGCATCCGGGTGGAGCCGCCCACCAGCAGAATTTCGTCGATGCGCTCAATGGAGTAGCCCTTGGCGGCGGCTTCCTCCAGCATCTGCCTGGTCAGCAGCATGGTCCGCTCCAGCAAATCCTCGGTGAGGGAATCAAAGACCTCCCGGGTCAGCTCCACCCGGGCTCTCTCCCCCTTGTAGTTGACGGCGATGGGCGCCCTGTCCCGGGCGGAAAGCATCTTCTTCGCCCGCTCGGCGGAAAGCGCCAGCTCCTGAAAGGTTTCGGGGTCGGAGAGGATATCCTCGGTGGAACCGGTCTGGCGGGCAAATTCCTGGGCCACATGCTCGATGATGCGGTCATCCCACAACTTTCCGCCCAGGGAGTGGTCGCCGCCGGTGCAGATGACCTTGATGGAACTGGGGGTGATGTGAATCATGGCCACGTCAAAGGTGCCGCCACCCAGGTCGTACACCAGCACCACCCGCTCTTCGTTCACATCGCCGAGGCCGTAGGCCAGAGCGGCGGCGGTGGGCTCGTTGATGATGTTGAGGACGTTGAGTCCCGCAATTTCTCCCGCCTTGCGGGTGGCCTCCCGCTCGGCAATGCCAAAGTAGGCAGGGCAGGTAATGACCACATCGGTGATGGTTTCTCCGGGTGCCAGTTTGTTTTCGCCCTGCAGGGCTTTCACCGCGTCGGAAACCACTTTCTTCAGTATATAGGAAGAGACCTCCTCGGGGGTGCGCTCCGCCCCTTGCACGTTCCAAACGGCGCCGGCCTGTCCCATGCGGTTTTTGACAAAGCTGATCACCTCGTCGGGATACAATGTGGCGCTTTCCTTGGCGGGAGTGCCCACCACCACGTTGGTGGGGGACTCAAAAAACACCACCGAAGGTGTGGTCAGCTCTCCTTCCGAGTTTTTAATCACCACAGGTTTTCCGCTGGAGTCGATACAGGCAACACAGGAATAGGTGGTGCCTAGGTCTATGCCCAATACTTTGTTCATGCCGTGTCCATCCTTTTATCCTTATGTAAATGACGCGTCCTCCGGGGTATTGCTTTCTTCCGGGGTGTAGAGATACACCGATACCCGCTCGGGGCGAATCACTTTTCCGTTTTTCTCCCAGCCTTTGGCGTGCCGAACCGCCACCGTCTTGTCCTTGGATGGTTCCGCGGTGGGAACGGTGGCCAAAATCTTCTGCCGGCCCACCACCACTTGATTGCCCTCCTGGGTGTAGGGCTCAATTCCGTGGCGGTAGAGAAGGTCGGTCAAATCGGTTTCCACTCCCTCAAACAGGGAGAGGAGCTTCCGGTAATTATCGTCGCTGAAGGGTTGGGAACGGTAATGCTCCATGGTCTTTTCGATATCATCAATCAACTTGATGATATCGCCCTCCATGGAGCGGGTTAAAGAATCCAGCAAATCGTTTTTGTACTGCTGCAGTTCCTGATGCATCTGGTCAAAGAGCTTTTCCTTGTGCCGGTCGGTCTCAATCTTGCGGACAAACAACTGAGAAAGCTCCCGCACCGCCGCCGCAAGGTCCCGAACGGATGCCGCGGCTTCCCGTCGCCCTTTCTGGCCCCAGTCCAGCCCCAGCCAGTCCAAAAAGGGGCCGGCCAACGCTCCGTAAAAAGGGCGGTGCTCCCGCCAGGCCAGCCGTTCCAGCAGGGTGGCGTAAGATTCCATCACCTTCCGCTGCTCCGAGTTCGGGGAGGGGGCAAAGGCAAAGGAGCGCAGCGTTTCATACAGTTGCCGCAACTCCTGAAGGTTTCTCGCCCGCTCTTCCCCGGTAAAGGGACTGGGGGAAGTCAAGGAAAGGGGCTCTCCGAGGGGGGGAAGCTGTTCGCCCGCAAAATCAAAGGCTTCGCACCTAGCGTAAAAGAGCAGTTTGCCCCCGACGCTTTCCACCTTGGCCCAGGCAAAGGGCCTGCCGCAGCCGGAAATTTCTTCGTAGACAAAGAAGGTGTCGGCAATCCGGCCGTCGGGAAGCTGTTCCGCCATCGGCAGGGAAAGGGCAATGGTTTCGGAATCGTTTCGGTGCAACACCCGCTCTCGAATCAAATGCTCCGCCCCTTGCAGCGTGTTTGAAGGCTCCAAAAAACTCTCCCTCCTTGCCCTGGCGGATTACCTTTGCGCAACACTAACCAATATTATAGCTCACTTGGTATAAAAATACAACTTTTTTCCCAATCCGACAAGATTCGACAGGCGGAGGGCAAAGTTTATCAGGTTTAAGGTCTCCACGTGCGGTATTTTTCTCACACCTGGGGGTGAAACAGCGCATGGCTGATTTCTCTGCCCTTTTCGGTGGCGGCAATGCCCCCCTGCCCCGTTTCGCGGAGCTGCTCGGGCAGCATCTTTCCCACCCGGTACATGGCTTCAATCACCTGGTCGGCAGGGATGATGGACTGCATCCCTGCCAGAGCCAGGTCGGCGGAAAGCAGCGCATTGACCGCCTGGGAGGCGTTGCGCTGGGCGCAGGGCACCTGCACCAATCCGGCGACGGGATCGCAGACCAGGCCCATGACATTCATCAGCGCAAAGCAGACGGCGTTAACCATCTGCTCGACGGTTCCCTTCTGAAGGTGCACCGCCGCCGCTCCCGCCATAGCCGCCGCCACGCCGCATTCCGCCTGGCAGCCGCCTTCCGCTCCCGCCACCGTGGCGTTGCGGGTGATGACGGCGCCAATACCGCCGGCCACCAACAAGCCTTCCAGGATGGTGTCGGTGGACAGGTTGTCCCGCTCCTGCAGCCCCACCAGCACAGCGGGCAAGATGCCGCAGGAACCCGCCGTGGGCGCCGCGCAGATTTTGCCCATGGAAGCGTTGACCTCGCTGCATGATAGGGCCATGGCCATCACCCGGTTGAGGAAGGGCCCGCAAAGGCTGTTGCCGCGGGAAGCGTAGGCGTTGTGAGTCTTTGCCACCCCGCTGATGAGGTTTCCCACCGTGGGCAGCGCCTGGTCCAAAGCGCGGCAGGCGCTGGCCCGCATCACCTGGTACCGCTGGCGCAGCTGTTCCCAAACTTGCTCCCGGCCGGCTCCGCTGAAAGCCATCTCCTCCTCCAGCACCACCTGCCAAAGGGGTTGTCCTCTTTCTTTGCTGAGTGCCGCAAGACTTTCAATGCTGGTGTACATACTGGGTCTCCTCTTCTTCCATCGCTACGGCTTGCACATGCAAAATGTTGGGCATCGACCGGATTTCTTCAATGATGCTCCGGTCCACCGGGCTGTCGATTTCCAGGACACAGCAGGCCAGCTTGCCCCTGGCGGTGCGGCTCACCCGCATGGTGCCGATGTTCACCCCCGACTGGGCCAGCACCGCCGTCACCGAGCTGATGACTCCGGGCAGGTCCTTCTGCATCACTAAAATGGTAGGAGCTTCCAGGGTGATTTCGGTGTCAAAGCTGTCGATGCGGGTAATCAGAATCCGCCCTCCCCCCAGGGAAGAGCCCCGAATCTGCTGAGTGGGGGCGGTGGCAAGGTCTCCCGATTCCCCCAGGTAAAAGGTCATCTGCACCGTGTTTTGGTGGACATCCCCCAAATCCGTCCGGGTGAAGGAAAAGCCAAGCCCCGCCTTGCGGGCTAGCTCAAAGGAATCCCGCAGCCGCTCGTCGTCCTCCCGCAAGCCCAGAACCCCCGCCACCAGCGCCTGGTCGGTGCCGTGGCCCCGATAGGTTTCGGCAAAGGAGCCGTGCAGGGCAAACTTCACGTGAAAAAAAGGTTTGCCCACAATCTGGCGGGCAGCCCGGGCCAGCTTGGCCGCCCCCGCCGTATGAGAGCTGGAGGGACCGATCATCACCGGCCCCAGTACATCCAAAATGCTGATCTCCATCCATACACCTGCTTATCCAGTCTTAGAAGGCCGGCCGCCGAAAGACAGCCGACCTTTAAATATTATGGAACGAAAAAGCTAGTCTTCCCACCGGTACCGCAGCACCGGATGGCGTGCCGCCTGCACTTCGTCGGGGCGGCGCACCGCAGTCCGGTGAGGCGCCTCCTGCAAAGACTGCGGATCCTCCTGCGCTTTCTGATAAATTTCGGAAAGGGCGACAACAGCCTCGTCCAAAGTTTCCTTGGTTTCGGTTTCGGTGGGCTCGAACATCAGGGCTTCCGGCACAATGAGGGGGAAGTACATGGTGGGCGGGTGCATGCCGTAATCCAGCATGGCCTTGGCCACGTCCATGGCGGAAACTCCCGTTTCCTTTTTCAGGCGGCTGAGGTTTAACACAAACTCGTGCATGCAGGGGGAGTCCACCGCCACGTCGTAGAATTTGGATAGCCCCTGCTTGAGGTAGTTTGCGTTGAGAACGGCGTGTTTTGCCGCTTCGGGAATTCCCTGGGCCCCCAGCCGGAGAATATAGGCCAACGTCTTGACCACTACCAGGAAATTGCCGTAAAAGCTGCGAACCTTTCCCACCGATTGGGGCCTGCCCCCATCCCAGATCAGGGCGCCATCCCGGGATACGGGGTAGGGCTTGGGCAGGAAGGGGGCCAAAAACTTCTTGCAGCCCACCGGACCGCTGCCGGGACCTCCGCCGCCGTGGGGGGTGGAGAAGGTTTT
>JAKPGH010000068.1 GCA_029550985.1 Bacillota bacterium | reverse complement strand
ATAAGCCTTAGGATGGAAAACAGAACCACCGCTTTTCCGACGTTGTAGATGCCGGTAAAGTACAGCACCTTATACAGCGCCAACAACAGGGTGGACATCAAAATATTGGAAAGGGGCCCGGCGGCGGAGACCAATGCCATGCCCCACTTGGGGCGGCGAAAGCGGCGGGGGTCCACCGGCACCGGCTTGGCGTAGCCAAAGCCCACAAAAATCAGCAGAAGGCTTCCCCACAAATCCAGATGGCGGATGGGGTTTAACGTCAGGCGCCCGTAGCGGCGGGCGGTATCGTCCCCCAATTTGTCCGCAACATAAGCATGGGCAAATTCATGGACCGGCAAACAGGCGCAGAGCACAATTGCCCGCACCAACCATTCAAAAAGAGTCTGTCGACCCTGGGGCGTCAAAGTCATGGCGCACTTCCTTTGGCGATTTTTGCTATATCTTTTATTATAACAGAGTGGCGCCAAATTACAAGCAGCAGGAAAACCGGCGCCGCCCCAAAAAGGAAAGTGCTATCCGCCATCGCCGCCACATAGATATGGAATAAGGATTGACTGGGGAGGAGGAGCCTATGCTTATCCATGTGGTGGAACCGGAGGACACCATCTATTCCATTGCGCGGCGGTATGGTGTCAGCGCGGAACGGCTGCTGACCGACAACGGGCTGGGGCGCTTTCAGCCGCTGGTGGTGGGACAAACCATCGTGGTGCAGTTTCCCATCGAGGTCCACACGGTAAAGCCAGGAGACACTCTGACCAAAATTGCCGCCGACTACGGCGTCAGCGTCAATTCCCTGCTGCAGAACAACCCCATCCTTACCTCCAACTGGTTCCTGTACGAGGGGCAGACCATTGTCATTCGCTTTGACGACCAAAAGCAGGGCTTTATCGCCATCAACGGGTACGTCTACCCCTTTATCAATCGGTGGCTTCTGCGCCGGCAGCTCCCCTACCTGACCTATTTGAGCATCTTCACCTACGGGTTTACCCCCGACGGGAATCTGGTCATCCCCGACGACGAGGAGATTATCGCCACCGCATTGGAATACGGCACCGCCCCCCTGATGGTGTTCACCGCCATGTCGGAAGAGGGTATTTTTTCCAGCGAACTGGCCGGACGATTGTTCAACGATTTGGAACTGCAGCAAAAGGTGCTGGACGCTTTGGCCGACGTCATTGTGCAGAAGGGGTACTACGGCATCGACGTGGACTTTGAATTCGTGGGGGGCGAAAACAGCGCCGCCTTTGTGGAATTCATGCAGCGGCTCCACCAGCGGATGGAAGCCCTCGGAAAAGTGGTGTTTGTCACCCTGGCCCCCAAAATCAGCAGCGACCAGCCAGGTGTTTTGTACGAGGGCCACGACTACGGCGGGCTGGGTGCCGGCGCCGACCGGGCCTTATTGATGACCTACGAGTGGGGGTATACCTTCGGTCCACCCATGGCCGTGGCGCCCATCAACAACGTCCGACAGGTGGTGGAATACGCCGTCACCCAAATTCCCATCCGCAAGCTGATGCTGGGGATGCCCAACTACGGCTACGACTGGCCCCTGCCCTATGTGCAGGGGGAAACCATGGCACTGACCATCGGCAATATGCAGGCGGTGGAGATTGCGCGGCGCAACCGGGTGGCCATTCAATTCGACGAAGTGGCCCAGGCGCCCTTTTTCCGCTACTTCTTCCCTCCCGAAGGCAGGGAGCACGAAGTCTGGTTTGAAGACGCCCGCAGCGTACAGGCAAAAGCCCGCCTGGTCAACGAATACGGCCTGTACGGCATTGGCATCTGGCAGCTGATGCGTTACTTTCCCCAGATGTGGCTGGTGCTCAACAGCATGTTCCACATCATCAAACTGCTGCCAACCCCATAGGCACCCGGCGGCCTGCCCGCTGCCTGCCGCAAAGTTGCCCCACACATCATGGCCCCCTGACGCCGTCCTTCCGCATCAGGGGGCTTTTGATTTCGGTCAGGATTGCCGGAGGGATTCGGTCAGAATCTTGACGGCGGAACTGGTGCCGATGCGGGCGCAGCCTTCCCGCAGGTAGGCTTCCATATCCTCCAGGGTGCGAATGCCGCCCGCCGCCTTCATCTGTACGCCGGGGCCGATGTGCTCCCGGAACAGGCGGATATCCTCCAGGGTGGCGCCCCCGGTTCCAAAGCCGGTGGAGGTTTTGATAAAGTCGGCGCCCCCTTCGGTGACGCAGCGGCAAAGGGCGATTTTCTCCTCCTGGGTGAGGTAGCAGGTTTCCACAATCACTTTGAGGATGTGGCGGCCTATGGCCTCCTTCACCGCAGCAATTTCCTTAGTGACGGCGGCAAAATCCCCGTTTTTCACGTCGGCCAGATTGACCACCATGTCGATTTCCGATGCTCCCTGGGCCACGGCGGTTTTGGCGGCCTGCACCTTGGCGGCGGTGGTGTCGTACCCTAACGGGAAACCGATGACGGTGCAGATGGCCGGCTTATCCCCCGGCTGGGAGGCAATGCGCTCCACATAGCAGGGAGGCACGCAGACGGTGGCCGTCTGATACAGCAGCGCCTCGACGCATAGCGTGAGAATTTCCGGCCAGGTGGCGGTGGGGCGAAGGAGGGTGTGGTCCACGTGTTTTAAAATTTCGCGGGCATCCATGGGTGATATTCCTTTCTGCCTGAAAATGAAATTTGAATAGATATTAGGAAACTCCAGATTGGGACGTTGCCTTGTTTATTGTTTTAATCTCCGCTCCCCTGCCTGGGAAAAAACCGGCCGGGCGGCTTGGGGCTTCTCCCACTGCCCCAGGAGGGAGCACATCCAGTGGTGCACGTCCATTCCGTAGGCTTGCCAGAGATGCTGAGGAGTCAGCACTTCCTCAACGGTGCCGTCCGCCACCTTTCTGCCCTTTTCCATCAAAAGGGCGTGGGTTCCGTAGGCGCTGGCCAAACTGAGGTCGTGAACCACCGACAGCACCGCCCGCCCCGGTTGCTTGACCCACCTTCCAATCAGCTCAAACACCTGCTTGTGGTAAGGCTGGTCCAAATGGGTGGTGGGCTCGTCCAAAATCAGCAGGCGGGGGTCCTGGGCCAGCACCTGGGCCAGAAAGGTCCGCTGCAGCTCCCCTCCCGAAAGGGTGGTCACCTTCTGTTTGCGAAGGCGCTCCATGCCGGTCAGGGCGAGGGCTTCCGCCACCTTTTGCTCGTCCTCTTTTCCCCCGGTCATCAGGCCATCCCCGTAGGCATAGCGGCCCAGGCGGACAATTTCCTCCACGGTAAAGTCGTACCCCACGCAGTGGTTCTGCATCAGCACCCCGAGGTTGCGGGCCACCTCCCGGGGTTTGAGCCTGGCAAGATCCTTACCTTGAAAGGAAATTCTGCCGGTGTAGTGGATGCATTGGGAAATGGCCCCCACCAAGGTGCTTTTCCCGGCGCCGTTGGGCCCCACCACCATCAGCCAGCATCCCTCTTCCAGGGCAAAGCTGAGCCTGTCCACAATGGTCAGCGGCCCGTACCGGACGGTGAGCTGTTCCACCTGCAGCATCATCTCCCCACCTTTCTGCTGGAGTAAAAGATGTAGACAAACATCACCGAGCCCACCATGGAAGTCACCACGCCGATGGGCAGCTCCAGGGGGGAAAGCAGTACCCGGCTGACAAGGTCCGCCAGCATCAAAAATCCGGCTCCCAGAAACAGCGTTGCGGGCAGCAGCTTTTTGTGGTTGGGGCCGGTCAACATGCGGGTGATGTGGGGAATCACCAGCCCCACAAAGGCGATGGTGCCGCCAATGGACACGCAGACGCCGATGAGGACCGAAACCACAATCAAAACCATCAGCTTAACCCTGCGGACGTCCACCCCGATGTGGCGGGCGTTGTCCTCCCCCACCGCAAAGGCGTTGAGCTCCCGGGCGTGGCACAGCAGGATGCCGCCGCAGACGGTCAACGCCACCCAAAGGGTCAACACTCCCCCGTAGGTGCTGCCGGAAAGGGAGCCCATGGTCCAGAAGGTAATGGCCTGCAGCTTTTCCCCCGCAAAGGTCATCAGCAGGTTAATGAGGCTGCTGCAGAACATGGAAAAAATTACTCCCACTAAAATGATGGTGTTGGTGGAAAAGGAGTAGTCCAGCCGGTAGGAAAGGGAGAGAATCAGCAGCAGGGACAAAAAGGAAAACATAATGGCAAAAAACATGATTCCCCCGCCCGGAAGGCCGGGAATTTGAACTCCGAAGGTGATGGCCAGCACCGCCCCCAGGGACGCCCCCGAGGAAACCCCCAGGGTGGCGCCGTCGGCGAGGGGGTTGCGCAAAAGGCCCTGCATCACCGCCCCGCACAGGGAAAGGGAAGCTCCCACCAGGGCGGTGGCAAGGACCCGGGGCAGCCGCACGTGGAGGATGATGGCGTCCGCCAGATCCCCGGCGGAACGGCCGGTGAGGATGCGCAGGGTTTCCTTCAAAGGGAGGGAGACGCTGCCGGCGCAGATGCAGAGGAAGAAAATCACCGTCACCGCAGCGCCCAGCATCAAATATTGACCGATTCCAAAACCCTCGGCCGGCCGTTTGCTCTGCCACTTTGCCATCTTTCGACATCCTCGCAAACAATTTTGCTTCGGAACTCCCTTGAGGTTCGATATAATCTCCGACGGACTTCATAAAATCTAAATTTATCATACCATATTTGGAACAGGAAACGCAATCTGCCCCAAAGGATATCCGCCCCCAATGTCTCAGGGGCGGATTTGCTTTTTGGATGATTTAACGCACCAGTTCCATGCCTCTGGCCAGGGCTTTCTGATTGAGTTCCACAAAGGCGGGCTTGGTGTTTTGGGCAATAATGCGGTTCCAGTCAATGTGGGTCAGCCCCATCTGAGCGACCGTCGCCCCCAGCAGCAGGATGTTCAGCACCTTGGGGGTTCCCAGCTTGGCGGCTTCGCCAAAGGCGTCCATGGAAATGGTTTGGGCATGGGCCTTCAGCTCCTCGATGATGCCGTCGGGGTAGGGGGTGACGCCGCTGACCACCGGCATGGGACTGATGGCGTAGTCGTTGACCACCACTTTGCCGTCGGGGCGCAGGTACTCCAGCCAGCGCAGGGCCTCCATTTTCTCAAAGGCCACCAGAATATCGGCGCTCCCCTTTTCGATGACCGGCGACTCCACCCGGCTGCCGTACCGCACCTGGGAGGAAACCGCCCCTCCCCGCTGGGACATGCCGTGAATCTCGCTCATCTTGACGTCGTAGCCGGCCTCCATCAAACCGATGGTCAGCAGCTTGCTGGCCAGAATGGTACCCTGGCCTCCGACGCCCACCAACAGAATGCTCTTTGTCATTTCTCCGCTCCCTCCTTTTGGGGGGCCAAAACGATGGCCTGTTTGGGGCAGATTTGGGCGCAAACGCCGCAGCCCACGCATTGCGGTGCGTCAATGCCGGATTTTTGATTTTCCTTCATGGAGATGGCGGGGCAGCCGCTGCGGATGCAGGCCTTGCAGCCAATGCAAAGGTTTTCGTCCACCACGTACTTGGCGGTGAAGGGATTGCCCCAGGAGGATCTTTCCGCCGCGTCCATCTTCTTGAGGACGCAGGGCCATTTGGTGATGATGACGGAAGCTTCCTCCAGGGCAAGGGCATCGTCCAGAGCTTTCCGCATGGCTTTGAGGTCGTTGGGGTTGACTTCCACCACATGCCTTGCGCCCAGCGCCCTGGCAATGGTGGCGATGTCCATTTCCCGGGCGGGTTGGCCGTTTGCCAGCTTGCCGGTGCCGGGGTTTTCCTGATGTCCGGTCATGCCGGTAATGCGGTTGTCCAGAATGACGCAGATGGTTCTGCTGTTGTTGTAAAGTACTTCCATCAGGGAATTGATGCCGGTGTGGAAGAAGGTGGAGTCCCCCATCACCGCCACCACCCGCTTATCCTCTCCCAAAAGGTCAAAGGCCTTTTGCATGCCGTGGCCCACGCTGAAGGCGCTGCCCATGCAGACGGAGGTGTCCATGGCGTTGTAGGGCGGGGCATAACCTAAGGTGTAGCATCCGATATCGCCGGACACCACCACGTTTTTCCTTTTCCCCAGCTCATAGAAGAATCCCCGGTGGGGACAGCCCGCGCACAGCGTGGGGGGACGGGGCACAATTTTGTCCCTGTCGTACTCCATCACCGGCAGTTCCCCCTGCCCCAGGGCGTGGCGGATGACGTCGGGGGTCATCTCGCCCCAGGCGGGGAACACTTCCTTGCCCTTGCAGGCAATCCCCATGGATTTGACCCAGTTTTCCAGATAGGAGTCGTTTTCCTCTAACACGTAGATGACGTCCACCTTTTGGGCAAACTGTTTGAGAAGGTTATCGGGGAGGGGGTTGGTGAATCCCAACTTGAGATAGGTGGCCTTGTCGCCGAACACTTCCCGGGCGTAGTGGTAGCAGACGCCGGAGGTGACGACGCCGATTCTGCCGCCCTCCACTATGTAGTTAAAAGGACAGGTTTCGGCATATTGCCTGAGGGCCATCATCCTCTCCTCCACCTGAACGCGGAGCATCCGGGCGTTGGCGGGGACAATAATGCGCTTTTGGGGGTTCTTCTGATAGGCGATGGGTTTCGCTTCCCGCCGCTGGCCGCACTCCACAATGCTCTTGGAGTGGCAGACCCGGGTGGTGCTGCGCAGCAAAACGGGAACGCCAAACTGCTCGCTGATATCGTAAGCCGCCTTTACCATATCCCTGCACTCCTGGCTGTTGGAGGGCTCCAGCATGGCCCATCGGGCGGCGGCGGCGTAGTTGCGGTTGTCCTGCTCGTTCT
>JAKPGH010000018.1 GCA_029550985.1 Bacillota bacterium | reverse complement strand
TAGAGTTTAACTACATGCTCATGCAAGCCTATGACTTTTTGTTGTTGTACCGGAAGTACGGGTGCCGCCTGGAGATGGGCGGTGATGATCAGTGGTCCAACATCCTGGCCGGTGCAGACTTGATCCGCCGGGTCGAGGGTGTGGAGGTCTATGGCATTACCTCGCCGCTGATTACGACGGCCGCCGGGACGAAGATGGGGAAGACGGCGGCGGGTGCCGTTTGGTTGGATGCCAAGCGGACGAGCCCCTATGAGTTTTACCAGTACTGGCGGAATGCGGATGATGCGGATGTGGAGCGTTTCCTGGCGCTGTATACGTTACTGCCGATGGATGAGGTGCGGCGTCTGGGGGCGTTGAAAGATAAGGAGATTAACGAGGCTAAGCGGATCTTGGCTTTTGAGGTGACCAAGCTGGCCCATGGCGAGGCGGAAGCTCTAGCGGCGCAAAAGGCGGCGGAAGCGGTCTTCGGCAGTGGCGGTGATGAGGCGGCCATGCCGACGACAGTGATTTCTGCTGAGGAGTTGGCCGGGGGGATTGGTCTGGTTGATTTGATGGTGCGGGCCGGGTTGGCGCCGTCGAAGAAGGAGGCCCGGCGCCTGGTGGAGCAGGGCGGGGTCCAGGTCAATGGGGTGACGGTGACGGATGTTGCCACTATGGTCGATGACGGTGATGTACAGGGTGAGCGGATCCTGCTGAAGAAGGGGAAGAAGACCTTCCACCGGGTTGTGGTGAAGTAGTTTGTTTCAAGGGATGTGGGGCCCTTGCGGTGAAGCCGTGGGGGTCTTTTTGTATGCAGTGGATTTTTGGATTTGTAAGTAAGCCGTTGAAAATATTTGTCTGGGTTGATCTGAGGGTTGAAGGGTTTTGTGTTTTGCCGGATTGGTCGGGGGCGGCGTGATCTGAAAGTATTGTTTGGGTCTTTTAGAGGAAGGAGATCGTTTTGGCGATTTCGTAACTCCGAAATCGCCAAAGCCGCCTCCCACATACCAAATTATCATACATTAGCCATTCCATGCATCCGTCCAGGGGAATTTATGGTATACTTTCAATGGAAAACTAAAAGAAAAAGTAGGCAAAGGAGTCGCTATGAAACAGTTTTGGACGGAGATTACAGTACAAACCACCGCCGAGGCGGCGGAGGCCGTTGGCGAGGTGCTGCAAAACGCCGGGTGCCACGGGGTGGTCTATGATGACCCGGAGTTGGCCCAGGACCTTAGTGGGCTTGGCGATCTCGTCGATGAAAAACTGCTGGCGGATTTTGCTGCCAAGCAAGGAGTCCGGGTGACGGGCTATTTACCGGTAGATGAGCGGTTGGAGGACGGGTTGCAAAGGATCCGGGAGGGCTTGACACGGGTGGCGCAGTTTTTGCCGCTGGGCGCGGGAGAGATTAGTCTCCGCCGGGTGGCGGAGGAGGATTGGGCCGAAGCTTGGAAGGCCTACTTTAAACCGGAGGTCATTGGCCAGGTGGTCATCCGGCCTTCCTGGGAAGAGTACCGGGCGGCTCCGGAACAAGTAGTGGTGGATCTGGACCCGGGGATGGCCTTCGGCACCGGGACCCATCCCAGTACCAGACTGTGCTTGGAACTACTCCAGGAGACGCTGCGCCCGGGAGAACGACTGTTGGATCTGGGGACAGGCTCGGGAATCCTGGCGATCGCTGCGGCTAAACTGGCGGATGTTCAGGTAACTGCTGTTGATATTGATCCTGTGGCTGTGAAGGTCTGCGCCGAGAACGCAGCCTTAAACCAAGTAACAGGCCGGGTTGAGGCACGCCAAGGGGACCTGTTCGCGGCAGTCCCGGGGGAGGCCTTTGACCTGATTTTGGCCAATATTATTGCTTCCGTAATTATTGAGTTGTTACCGCAGGTACCATCCAGGTTGCGCCCGGGCGGGCGGCTGATTGCCGCCGGGATCATTGACGCCCGAGCGGCAGAGGTGGAGGCGGCGGTAGCCGTGAGCGGCTTGCGGATCCTAAAGAAGGCCGTCTCCGGCGAGTGGGTCGCCTATCTGCTGGGGAGGTGACGGGAT